>DAISHW010000055.1:0-4516 GCA_036822295.1 Bdellovibrionales bacterium
CGTCCAGCTCGGTGAATGTATTGAAGCGCGGATCGCCGTTTCGTGACCATTGCGTGAGCGGCAGATTTAAACTTTGGAAATAGAACTGAAGATGACGGGCCAGGCGACCCGAGCCCAAAAGGGCGTAAGAGATATTTTTTGTCATTCGGTACCTGTCCTTTGGGATCAAGTCCATGATTCACGGCGAACCATTTATTGCAAAACTGCGCTCCATAACAGGGCTTGTCACTCCATGACACAAAGCATTGACCACCTGCGGATAAATGTATAATCGTCAGTGTCTATGCAGCGTTGGATTTGGGTGATCGTTGCGGTCTGCGTGAGTACCGCCGTCTATTTTACGATTCGCTATGGACTAAGGCCCAAGCCGATTCCCGTTTTAAATCCCACGGTGTTTCAAGATTCGCGTGAGCTCGGCGGCGTCATATACAAACGTTTAAAACAGAATATCCGCGCCGAACGCGTCGTACTTCTCGGTTCGCAGAGCGAGGAAGACCAGGCGATTTGGGCGGGACTGCTGCAAGGGGCCGAAGCCGATCGCGAGAAGCTCGTCACCTTCAGGCCCGAGGACGTGAAAGCTCCGACGTTCGTGACCGATATCGCGCAGAAGATCAAGGCGGGACAACTCATCGTGATCTTCGGAGACACCGCCGAGATTTCGCATTTGGTCGAAGGCTCTTTGAGCAAGCAGATCGACAAAGCGGTCAGGCATCCGGTCCTGTCGATCTCGTCGCTGCGCCTGGCGGTCGATCCGGCCGAATACGACAACATTCAAACGCAGTGCCTGGACGCGAGCGCCGGGAAGTCGGCGTCGCAACGGCTCGACTGCGCGGCCCAGCGCGTGGCGCGCAAGTTTCTGAAACGGCCCCTGGCGCCCGAAAAAATGTGGGCGGTGATGGAGCGTCACGGGTTGAAAGAGTATCTGCTCTTCGTTCACCGGCCCACGGCCCCCAAGCCGGAGACCGCGGAATAAATCAGCGAATGAATTCGAGATCGTGAGCGAGCGGCCGGCGATGCGAGCGGAAGTACGTGCGCGGCGAGATCTGCATCAGTTCCGAAAGCTTGGCCATGTAAACGCACGCGAAGCGGTCGACTTGGTAAGCGAAATAGCTCTCTTCGATGCCCGTGCGCATGACTTCGCCCCAGAGCGGATTGAAGAGCTGCTGCTGTTGTTTGATCAGGGGTGAAATCGATTTGTCGATCTCGGAAATCTCGCCGAGCAGTCTGTGGATCTCGTCCCCGTGTTTGCCGTCCAGGTTTTTTTCGACCTGTTCGGAAATCAGCTGATCGACTTTGATCTCGAGCGGAAGTTTTTGCTCCATGAGTTTGGTGATCTTTTCGAGGATCGGGGCCGCTTGGTGCTCTTTCAAGATCTCGTCTTCGAGCTCCTCGACGACGAGCGCCGTTCTCCACGCCAAATCTTTCTTCAAGCGCAGGATGTCGCCGTAAATATGATCGCCGATGTACAAAATCTCGTCCGGTTCCGCCGCCAGGTCGGCCGTGAACACGTTGGCCGAACCGCCCTGGTAAATCCCGGCTTCGAGCTTTTGATCCATGTTGGACATCAGACCGGTCGCCGGGTCGATTTTCAGGAACCGCTGGTTGTCGACGAAGAAACGCGGTTTGGCCGAGCGTGATCACGATCTCGAACAGTTCGCTCCAGTGGCGATGATTCTTCAAAAAAGGATTGATCGTGTAGTCGAGCAAAAGCTTCGTGTAGCTGTAGTCGGAGTTCGTGACGACAAAGAGTTTCTTGCCGTGTTTTTTGTAGCGTTCGAGTCCCTCGACCAGGGGGCCGTCTTTTAAGATATATTGGTCCAAATGGCGGCGGACTTCGTCTTTCAGGCTGCCGTCGCGGTGGGCGCGGTCCAAGGCTTGGGTCAGATCCTCGGCGATGTGGCTGTAATCGGGGAGCGTCGAGGCCTCGTCGCGGTCTTTAAGGTCCACGAGCTGCATGAACAGGCCCGCGAAGGCGATCGAAAAAGACGTGTCGATCGACAGATAATTGGGATCGCGCAAATCGATGTAAACCGATTTGTAGACGCGGCCCTGTTCGCGGTAATCGATGGCTTTCAAGCCGTGGTAAGAAACGCGGATCGCCGAATGGCGGCTGAGCTTGAGCACGTTGCCCTTGGCGCGATCGAGCACCAGCCCGCGGATCGCGCGGTCGTATGAGAACTGCAGTTTCAGCAAAGACGGCGGATAGCCCTTATCCTTGACCAGCTTTTCGATCATGATCTTATGGGCCAAGCGCTCGAAGTTCTCGCTTTTGTAGCGGACCAGCGTGTGGTCCATGTCGAAACCCAGATAGCGGATGCGTTTCAAGTTCAGGGTGCGGTTGACGAAGACTTTTCCCATTACGGACGCTCGATCTCCAGGCCCAGCTGATTCCACGAAATCATGCCGCCCTTCATATTGAAGGCGTTCGGCAGACCGTTCTGATGGGCGAACGCGGCCGCGCGGCCCGAGCGGGCGCCGCTGCGGCAGATAAACAGGATTGTTCGGTCGGCGGGCAGTTCTTGAAGGCGTTGCGGAAGGGTGTCGAGCACCATGAGTTCCGCGCCCGGGATGTGACCGAGTTCACCCTCGAACTCGTCGGGGCGGCGCACGTCGATCAGCTTCAGTTTGTCTTTAAGCTCCCAAACCTCTTTGGGATCGATGTCTTCGACGCCGGGGTTGTCGGGATTCGCCTGGCGCGTGCGAAATTCCGGGGATTGACTGGCCATATAAGTCTCCTTAAGCCACCCCACGTTAGCCGCCATTGCGGGGGTTGTCACGGGCCTTTACATAGGTGGAGAATCATGATTCTTTCGATTGGTTTACGGAGGTCAAAGACATGGAACCCACGCAAGATCCGAGCACTCGTCAACTTGAGAATCCGCTCGCGCTCGACGGCATCGAATTCATCGAGTACGCGACGCCCGATCCGGCCGCGCTCGAGGCGATGTTCTTCAAATTCGGTTTTACGAAAATCGGCCAGCACAAGCGCAAGCAGGTCACGCTCTATCGCCAGAACCAAGTGAATTTCGTGATCAACAACGAGCCGGGCACGTTCGCGGCGAAATTCGCCAAGCAGCACGGGCCTTCGATTTGCGCCACGGGCTTCCGGGTGAAGAGCGCGACCAAAGCGTTCGATCTGGCCGTTCAACGGGGCGCGCGACCCATCGAAACGAAGAACGATCCGGCCAGCCACAGCTTTCCGGCGATCTACGGGATCGGCGATTCGGCGGTGTACTTCGTTGACCGTTACCGTGCTCCGGTGCACTTCGACGACGACTTCCGCTACATGCAGCCCGAACTTCATCCGAAGGGCAGGGGCCTGATGATCATCGACCACCTGACCAACAACGTGCCCAAGGGCGAAATGCAGAAGTGGTGCGATTTCTACGCCCAGATCTTCAACTTTCACGAGGTGCGCAAGTTCGACATCAAAGGGCAGGTGACCGGCCTGACTTCGAAAGTGATGCGTTCGCCCTGCGGCAAGATCACGATTCCGATCAACGAGCCGACCGAAGGCAAATCGCAGATTCAGGAGTACTTGGACGAGTATCACGGTTCGGGCATTCAGCATTTGGCGATGTCGACCCGCGATATCCTGACGACCGTGAAAGGTCTGATGGACGCGGGCATTGAGTTCCTGGACGCTCCTCCGGACACGTACTACGAGGCGATTCCGGGGCGCGTGCCGAACGTGCGCGAGGACATACAGGCCGTGAAAGACGTGAACGTTCTGGTCGACGGCGACAGCAAGGGTTATCTGCTGCAGATCTTCACGCGAAACCTGATCGGCCCGATCTTCTTCGAGATCATTCAGCGCCAGAATCACAGCGGTTTCGGTGAAGGGAACTTCCAGGCGCTCTTCGACGCGATCGAGCGCGATCAGAAACGGCGGGGGTATCTGTAATGCATATGTATTTTCAAGGTGTGCACACCAAGCAAGCGCATAAAGCCATTCCCGACGGCGCTTATGAAGAAGAACAGGGGCTCAAAGGTTTCTTCGGCCCGGTTTCTCATCTGATCAAGCGTCAACCCAGCACGCGTTGGAGCAAAATCGAAGGGCCGCTGCGTCCGCGCATGTACGACCCGGCGAAGCTCGCCGAGAAAAACGGTTGGCAGCGTTTGCTGTACAACAATCACCTGACGATCTCGATGCTGTCGATGGACGTGTCGCCGGAACATGGCGCGACAGCGACGGGGATCTTCTGTACTTCTGCCATCCAGGCGGCGTCGAGGTGTGGACCGAGTACGGTCTATTGCCTTACCGCAAGGGCGAATACGTGATCGTTCCGAAATGCATCACCCACTCGCTGGTGCCGAAGGAACGCTCGATGTTTTTCGTGGTGGAAAGCGAATCGAGCCATTACGAGGAACCCGATCGCGGGCTCGTGGGCCGCCACGCGATCTACGATCCGGCGGCGCTGGGCAAGCCCGATCTGGAGGCCCAGAACCAGAGCATGTCGAAGTCGAAGTCCGCGGTGAAAGAGGTCGTGATCAAACGGCTGGGCGAGTTCACGCG
>DAISHW010000055.1:4526-11751 GCA_036822295.1 Bdellovibrionales bacterium
GAGGCGAATTACTACGACACGCTGGGATGGAAGGGCGATCTTTACCCGTTCACTCTGCACATCGACGACATGATGCCGCTCATGAGTCACCGGGCGCATTTGCCGCCGAGCGCGCACACCACGTTCGTGGCGCGCGATTTCGTGATCTGCACGTTCTTGCCGCGCCCCTTGGAAAAAGACGCCGACGCCTTGAAGGTGCCGTTCTACCACCAGAACATCGATTACGACGAAGTGCTCTTTTATCACGAGGGCGACTTCTTCTCGCGCGACAACCTGCACGCCGGAATGATGTCGCTGCATCCGATGGGCTTCCCGCACGGGCCGCATCCGAAAGCGGTGAAGTCGGTGAACGACAAGACCGAAACCAACGAGGTCGCGGTGATGGTCGATTCGCGTTGGCCGTTGCACATCGATTCGGCGCTTGAAAACGTCGAGCTCAAAGAATACTGGAAATCCTGGAAAGGCTAGGCGCGTCGATGGCTCTTTTACCTCTCGAGGCGATGCGCCTTGCGATTCAAGAGGGGAAAAAGGGCGCGGGCTTCGTCTCGCCGAACCCGCTCGTCGGTTGCGTGATCTTGGATCGCGAACGCCGTTTGTTGGCCAAGGGCCATCATGCGCGCGTGGGGCAAGATCATGCCGAAGCCGCGGCCTTGCGCGAGATTGAAGATCCAAACCGTTTGGATGGCGCGCACGTTTACGTGACTTTGGAGCCGTGCGCGCACGAAGGCCGAACGGCGTCTTGCGCGAAGGCCTTGGCGCGGCTTCCGATCGCTTCCGTGACGTATGGATTGCAGGATCCCAATCCGTTGGTTTCCGGCAAGGGCGCCGAGATTTTGCGGTCCGCCGGCAAACGGGTCGACTTGTTCGCCGATTTGCAAGACGAGCTCGAGGAACTCGCCGAAATTTTCTTACTGAACCAGCGCCGCGCGCGCCCGTTCGTGGCGCTGAAGGTCGCATCGACTTTGGATGGCCGGGTGGCCATGCACGACGGCACGAGCCGTTGGATCACGGGCGAGGCCTCGCGCGATCACGTGCACTATTTGCGCGGTTGCTACGACGCCGTGTTGACGGGAGTGGGAACGTTTCTGCGCGACGATCCGCGTTTGAATTCACGCCACGGTTTGTTCGCGGCCCGGGAAGGGAAAGTCGTTTTGCTCGATCCCGAGGGAGAAAGTTTTTCCGCGCTCGGAAAATCGGGCCTTTCGAGCGTCTATAAACCGGAAAACATGTTTATCGTGACCGGGCAGGGCGTGAGCGCGCCGCCCGTCGGCAGACAGATCGTCGCCACCGATCGCGGCGATCGCGATTTCGATTTGCCGGGACTCTTGATGGTGCTGCGTGAAGAGGGCATAAATTCGGTTTTTGTCGAAGCGGGGCCGCTCACGGCT
Organism: Bdellovibrionales bacterium; assembly: GCA_036822295.1. Classification (GTDB taxonomy): domain Bacteria; phylum Bdellovibrionota; class Bdellovibrionia; order Bdellovibrionales; family UBA1609; genus JALHOQ01. The sequence goes on from DAISHW010000055.1 coordinate 5,915, forward strand.
TCGTCGTTCTTGCGCGCCCAACTGGTGGATCGTTTGTATCTTTACCTGGCCCCGAAGCTGATGGGGGACGGGCTGAGCTGGAGTTCGGCTTTGAAAGTACGGACCTTGGACCTGGCTCCGAGTTTAAAAAATCCGCGTTGGGAAGGTTTTGGCCAAGACATGATGGTCACCGGACGGCTTTAGCCGGACGTAAGTCTTTCCCCGCGAAATCACTCGAAAAAACCCGCCGCGATCATCGTCCAAGTTTCATGGGCGGGGCTCATAGTGAAACCCACTCGCGGCCGATATATAGATCATGAGCAACTTTAAGATCGCCCTTTCACTACGTTACAAGCTGCTGCTTTTGTTGATCACCATTCCGCTGATCAGCTTGGGACTTTACCTGGTCATGGCGACCGAGCTTTTCCAGAAGGACAAAGTCGCGTACGTCTTTGACTCGAGCGCGACGGTATCGCGATCGCTCGCCACGCAAACGCGCATGGAAATCCAAACGGCTTACGCGACGCTGAGAGGCACGGTTGAAAACTTCGATTTCACCGCCGGCGATTTCAATCAGATCGGTAAAGACCTTTTCGCTAAAAACCCGCGCGTTCACGCCCTTGTTTTGCTTCGTCGTGACGACAGCGCTCAGTACGTGAGTTTGGGCGCGCTCAGCAAGGACTCCGCGCCCGCTCAGAATTTCGCGCAAGACCAGGCCGGCCTGATTTCGCTGCGCGATTCGGCCGTGGCGAACGGCAGCGTGATCGGCGAAGAAACCCGTTTTCCCGGCGCCCTGCGCGTCGCTTTCCGTTTAGGTGACAAGGACGACAAGAATCCGATGGTGATCCTGGCGCTTTATCAATCCGAGGATCTGTTGGGCGCGTTTGAAAACGGCGGTCTTTACGCGAACATCGCTTTGAACCGTCAAGGTCAGATCGCCATCGGCGGACTCGACGTGGTGGGCACCGATCTGGAAACCTTGCGCGACGTCTTGCGCGCCAACGTCAACGAGGGCACCGGCGAGACCAAACTGGCCGACGGTCAAACGTACCTGGTTTCTTATGCGGCCGTCGGAATGGGGGACTTGTTCGCGGTTTCACGCGTCGACAAAGCGAAGGCCCTAAAAGCCGTCGAGGTTCTGGTCGCGAAATCCGTTTTGTTCTTCATCGCCTTGATCGCTTCGACGTTGCTGATCAGCGTGTTCGCCTCGAGCCGTTTGACTTCGTCGATTCGCGAGCTGTTCGATGCGACCGGTAAGATCGCGCAAGGCGATTTTTCGGTGCGGGTCGAGCCCAGGTCCAAAGATGAAGTCGGCGGTTTGGCCGAAAGCTTCAACTGGATGGCGGCCGAAGTCGCGCGCCTGATGACCGAGACCGCCGAAAAGGTGCGCATGGAAGGGGAACTCTCGACCGTCAGGACCGTTCAAGAAACCCTGTTCCCGGCCGCGAAAGTCCAGTTCGGACCGGTGCATATCCAGGGGCATTTCGAGCCGGCGAGCGAGTGCGGCGGGGATTGGTGGAGTTACTCGCGCATGGGCAACAAGATTTTCATATATATAGGAGACGCCACCGGCCACGGCGCGCCGGCCGCGCTGATCACCAGCGCCGCGTGCTCGGCGGCCGCGGTCATCGAATCGCTTCCGAACGTCACCCCCGGCGGAGCGCTGACGATTTTGAATCGCGCGATCCATCAGACCTCGAAAGGTCAGATCATGATGACCTTCTTCGTGGCTTGCATCGACTTGGACAAGAACACCTTCACGTATGCGAGCGCGAGCCACGATCCGCCCTATTTGATGCGCAATAAGAACGACAAGCTCGTCAAAAAAGATCTGATTCCGCTGAACGAGGTCAACGGACCGCGCTTGGGCGACAAAAAGGATTTCAAATACGAGGACTTCTCGCTGCCGATCGAGGCGGGCGACAAGGTCTTCTTCTACACGGACGGCATTTTGGATATCCAAGCGCCGGACGGTAAGAAGTGGGGCGAGCGCGCCTTCTTGAAAACGTTGATCGACAGCGCGAATATGGATGAAAGCGTCACCGGTAAAGTCGAACACCTGCGCAGCCAGCTGAACGCGTTCCGGTCGGGCTCGAATCTGATAGACGACGTGACGATGGTGATGTGCGAATTGGAAAAGAAGGCCGCATAAAAGTGGGAGCTCCGACTCTGAAACCCAACCTGATCGCCTTGACAGAGGATTTACGTCCTTCCGAGGTGCTGCATTTGGTTTTACAGGGCGGAGTCCGTCATGTGTGCCAAAGCAAGGGCGCGGCTTTCGATCAAGAGAAACTCAGTGCCGAGACGTTGATTCAAACTCCGGAGCGGTTCTTCGAGTTTCCCGTGGCTTCGGTCTTCGCGCCGCTCTCGCCGAGTCCGGAGACGGAGAGGTCGTTCACCTGGGCGGAAGAGAGATTCGATTCCTCGGCGCAAAAACGCGCGGTTCTCGATTCGTTCGGCAAAACCATGAAATCCAAAGGCCTTTCGCAAACTCTGGTCGACGATGTGGTATTGGTCGCCGATGAAATGTTCACCAACGCGATCTTCAACGCGCCCTTCGTGGATCAGAAAACGCACGTCAATCCGGGCGTCAGCCGCCTGGACCTGGATGTGCAGCTCGAACGGGGCAAATTCGGGCGGTTGATCTTGGCGGAACACGCCGGACGTCTGTTGGTGGGCTGCGAGGATCCTTACGGTTCGTTGAGCCTGCCGATGTGTCTGCACAAGATTAAAGCGACTTATGACCGTGGCGTGGCGGAATCGATGAATTTTGGTTCTGGTGGATCGGGAATCGGCAGCTATATAATCTATAACACGGGATCGAGTCTTTACCTGGGCGTGAATCCGGGCCTGAAGACCACGCTCTGTTGCGTGATTCCGCACGGAATGGGCAACAAGCGGCGCGCGCAGATGCCCAAAAACTTGCACTGTATTCAACTCTGAGGAGGAGCGAATGGCATTTTCAATCAACAAATCGCAAGACGGAACGAAAGTGGTTTTGGCCATTCAAGGAAACATCGACGAGGACGCGAACTTCACGCCGCCCGATCTGGGATCGTCGAGCGCGATCGTCCTGGATCTGGAAGAGGTGACCGCGATCAACTCGGTAGGCATCCGCGAATGGATCAAGTGGGTGAAGACGCTGCCCGCATCGCTTCCCTTGAGCGTGCGCCGCTGCCCGAAGATCATCGTCGACCAAATCAATATGGTCGCGGGCTTCCTGCCCCAGGGCGCGGTGGTCGAAAGCTTCTACGTGCCTTATTACTCGGACGCTTCCGGCAACGAAAAAATGGTGCTTTTCGAGAACGGCAAAGAGTTCAAGGGCGGCGACGTTCACCCGCCGAACGAAGTGAAAGACGAGACCGGAGAGGTGATGGAGATGGACGTCATCGAATCCAAGTACTTCAAGTTTTTAAAGAATGGTTGATTACAGCGTTTTCGATTCCATTTTAGACGCGGCCTTCGTCGTCGATAGCGACGGCCGCATCGTCTATTGCAACGATGCCGGCGCGACGTTCTGTCAGACGTCGGTTCGTCGCGTGGTGGGCAAGGCCTTGCTCTCGGATCTGTTGACGATCGCGGAGCCGGGCATTCTGCCGTTCACCGCGGAATCGCAGGGCCGCTCGGCGCCCACGCCGTTCATCGAAACCGAATTCAATGTTCCGAAAGCCGCGAAGACGGGCAAGCTCCAGATCGCCGTGCGCCCGGTGACCGCCGAGCATTGGGCGTTTTTCATTCGTGACGTGAGCCTTGAAGAGGCGCTCCATTCGAAATACCGTTCCGAGCTCGCGCAAAAGGAAGATTACGCCCGCAACCTCGAAAAACTGGTCGAGGCCCGCACCGCCGAATTGAACCTGGTGAATCAAACTTTGAAAGCGATTCTGAATTCACTCGGTCAGGGCTTCTTCACGTTCAACGCGTCGGGCGATTGTGGCGATGTGTTCACCAAGGCGTGCGAAGACATCTTGGAAGGTTCGCCGAAAAACCGCAAAGCTTGGCAGGTCTTAGGCGTTCCCCAAACGGAAATCGAGCAGTTCAAGAAATGGTCGGCATCGACCTTCAGCGAGTTGTTGCCGTTCGACGACATGAAAGCGCTCGGGCCGAATCTCTTTCCGCATTCGGCCCATCGCCACGTGACGCTCGAGTATTATCCGATTCGCCGCGCGGAAGAGGCGATCTCGGACCTGGTGGTCGTCGCCACCGATAAAACGGCGGAGCGCGAGGCGCAGATCGCCCTTGAAATCGAGCGCCAGTACGCCGCCATGATCGTGAAGTACACGAAAAACAAAGATCAATTCCTGCAGTTCTTGACATCGGTTCGCAAAGCGCTCGGCGGGCTGCGCGCATCGGCCGCGAAGGCGCTGACCGGCGCCGACGTGAATGAAAGTTTCCGCGTATTGCACACGATCGAGGGCGAGGCGGGCACGTTCTCGCTCCGCGACCTGCGCGCGGCTTCGCGCGCGAGGCCTGCGAAGCTCTGGTGGTTGAGCGGCAGTTCCAACATCACGTGCAGCGCCGAGAGCGCGTAGAGCACCGCGAAGCCGGTGAGATAATCCCAGGCATAGACCGCGACCGCGCAGAGCCAGACCGCGACGATAATGAGTGCGCGGGCGCGGGGAATGCGGTTCCAGCCGATGGCGGACGTCTTCGTGAACCAGTTCAGGTAGTGATAGGTATAGGCGAACGCGATCAGCCGCATGACGATCGCGCCCGCCGGCGTCTCGTAGATGTCGCTGAGCGCGGTACCGGGACCGAGCCCGAGGAGGCGGATGAGCTGGCCGTTGAGGATCTCGAACGGCTCGTAGCTCCTGCGGACATAGTCGCCGACGGCCTGCGCCGAGGCGGCAAAGGCGAAGATCGCGGCAAGGCAGGCGAGGTAGACGAACACCGAGATCATGCCCGAGCGGCTGCGCGACTTCAGCGCGCCCTGCAGCAGGAAGACGAAGGTGAAGACCAGCACGTGGACGATGGTGAGGATGAGGAAGGCGACGAGCCCGTAGAAGGGCGAGCCGGAGAAGGCGGCGAGGCCAAGACCGGTGACGAGGATGACGCCCGCCGCGACGACCGCGCTGGCGCGGAAGACAAGCAGCGCGCCGCAGACGAGGACGAGATAGAACAGGCCGATCTCGAAGACCGGGGAAGCCGACCGGCCGAGCACGCGTTCGGCGACGAGGCCCCAGATCATCACGGCAAGCGTCAGGCCGACCAGCACGAGCCAGGCGAGCATCGCTTTCGACCGCGCCGCCGGGTCGCCGCCGGCGAAGTAGCGTCGGTCGTGGATCCAGGAAATCTCGGTCAGATAATGCAGCGGCCCCAGCACCGCATAGGCGAGCAGGAAGAGTTCGAACGGCATGACGAAGGCCGCCGCGCACGAGGCGACCATCAGCAGGCTGTTCAGGTGGTTGATCCGGTCGCCCTGCGTCACGCGCCGTCCCCTCGCGTCATGAGTCGAGCGTAACGCGGCCGCGGCGGGGGGAAAGGCGCGGCGAGGGGGTTGCACGGGGCCGCCGATGCCGCCTTGCTTCGGACACCATTGACGCCTATATGATGCGTATCGATCTTGCTTGTTGAACTGACTTTCTGGCGCGAAAGCGCGGTCTGCGATCTTCCTCTCTCAAAATCGATCTGAACCGTTTGACGCGCTCTCGCGCGCGGCAAGCACTTCTCTATGACCGATTGAAAGGAAATCGTCATGAACACCGGAACCGTGAAGTTCTTCAACGCGACCAAGGGCTACGGCTTTATCGCTCCCGACAATGGCGGCGCGGACGTTTTCGTCCACATCTCCGCTGTCGAGCGCGCCGGCATGCGCACCATCGCGGAAGGCCAGAAGATCTCGTTCGAGGTCGTTCAGGACC
>DAISHW010000056.1:0-3105 GCA_036822295.1 Bdellovibrionales bacterium
CCAACGCCGCGAAACAAACCGTGCCGGCCACGCGCTCGATGGTGCGCGGTTTGCTTTCGATCCTGCCCGGTCGCGCGCGCGAATATATTCCGCCGACGATCGAGCAGTGGCTGCAGATTTACGCGAATGAATCGCCCAACTTCGAAAAAATGGCCGCGCGGGTTCAAATCGCGCTCGACGACATCGCGAAACGCCGGGACTTGGCGATGGCGGAGCTCAACCGCTTTGACGAGCTCGTTGAAATCGCCAACAAACTCACCGATTCCTACCGCAAGATGAAGACCGAGCTCGAGGCCCAATCCGCCGGCCTGTCGCCAGAGGAAAAAGAACGGGCGGAGCAAATGTTGATCATCCCCCTCGCGCAAGAGATCGACGAGATCAATAATCTGATCGGCGTCCACCAAACTCTGATCGCGCAAAAACAACAGATCATCTTGCAGGCGGATCCCGTCATCCGCGTCGTGAGCCGGGCATCCACGGCCGTGATCGTGGGTTTGCGCAACGCCGCCATCACGCATGAAGACGCGCAAGCGCTCAAGCAAGCCATTCACGGCGCGGAGAACATGCGCCGGGTCTTGGATCGTTCGATCGAAAGCACCTCGCGCATCATCGACCAGACTTCAATCGCGACCGACCGGATGCTGGCGACGTCCACGTATTCACACGATCAATACCTGAAAAACGCGCGCCTGCTCGCCGCAACGCTCAAGCGTTCGAGAGAAGAAACCGAGCTCTTGTTGCCGACGCTCAACGCGCGCATCGCCGCGTATGACGAAACTCTCAAGTTGACGGCGCCGGAATGATCGCTTGGGTTCTCGCCGTCAGTTTCACGCTCTTGTCCTTTGCGGGGACAGAGGGGAGCGACGGTCCGCCGGCTCCCCCTCTACCCGGCAACTGCGTCCTGGCGCTCGATGGACGTGACGGCGTCGCCGCCGCGATGGAAATCGCGCGGTTGATGCAGTTCGACCACCCTTTGCTCTATGATCTGGCCGAACGGCGGAAGAACGACTATGCGCGCTCCTGGCTCCAGGCATTTCATCTTCTAGGCGGGTTGTTGCCTCCGAGATCCCTTGCAGGCGGTGAAAGCGATCCGGACCACTATTATGCGGTTTGGTCTAAAGGTCGCGCCGCGGGATGGGCCACGAATATTACCGGAGAGAGGGGCTTCATACAGAGCCGACGACTCGCGTTCGCGCCGTTTCGGAACGCGGAAACCTATCCCCATCACTCGTCGCAAGCGCGAAAGACCATGGCCAAAGAAATCATCGCGGGCCTTGACGCGATCTATTTCTACTTTGGAGCCGAGTCGGGCGCGATCGAAGTCGAACCGTATACCTCCCGCATGCGCTTCCCGGGCGGCAAGAACATTTACTTTTCACTTCCCGATCTCAGCGATCTGATCAGCAATCAGAATCTAAAGGCGCTCTGGCAGCTATGGAACGCGGCGGACAAAAGCGCTCTTGAAGGGTGGATCGAGGAAAACCTGCCGCACGTCCTGAACCGCCAAACGGCGGTTTTCAACCTGATCCGCTCCGGGCAAACGCACGTATTAGACCAGCTTCCCGCGCCGATCGCGGATTGGCGGAGCAAAGACACTCCGGAATCCATCGCGGCGAATAAAGAGATTTTGAGTCTGCTTATCGTCGATCATCCACTTTATTCGGCCAACGCCATGAACTGGAACGACCGCCTGAAGCAAATCTATATTTTCGGCGGATTGATACCCCCGATCGCCTTGGACGTTCACGAGCATCACATGGAGTCGGTATTCAACGAGCTCTTTCCGCGGAACCCGGTGGCCGAATTCATTCGTGAATTAGGAAGCGTTTCGTTCGTTCCCAATATCTCCAACACACAAAGAAGATTGGCCCGGCCCTACCGACGGATTTTCAGAGCCGAGCAACGAACCTCGGAAGAAATAGATAAGGCTGCCGACAATTTGGTCGAAGCATCGCAATCCGTGTTTCGCTATGTGGGCCGCGTGGCGAATCCCGACAAGCTCAAATCAATGGCGGCCGCCAACGGATACGAGAGACTGGTTTGGACAGGCTTGCCGCCGATGGGATACAACGAGCTCGCCAGACTCGACCGCCTTGCCGAAGTCGCGCAATGGGATCGCATTCGCGAGTTCCTGCGCATCAATATGCATCTGTTCCTGCGCCACCGACGCGTGGTTTATCTCAAGTACGCGAGCGAGGGCGCTGGTTTAGAAGACGAATGGCCTTCGAAGACCGAACTGCGCAGGCGGATTGAGACCTTCTCCGGCTCCCCCGCGCCCGCGGGTCCCGCGCTTGAAAGTCCGAAATCCATGCCCTCTGAGCTGGACCTTGAATGGAACTCCGGCCGCCCAGGCGACCTTGACCGCATTTTAAAATTCGCGCGCGACGCCGCCAAGCACGTCAGCGGTCTTACGCGCGGGCTGCCGGCGCCGCCCCCCGACCCCAAAGCATGGGCATCGCTGCCCATCGAAGACATGCTCGCGAAAATCGATGCGGCCCGAACGGGTACGAGTGAGGATTTCGAACGTGTCGTTCGCATTGACGAGACGGCCGCTCGGGTCGCGAAGCAAACGCTTCCCCGACTTGATGTTTGGTCGGCGCAGATATCACGGCGCGCGCGGGAATCCGACCTGTCCCCCGCGGACGCGGTTTACTTCGATCAGCTTCTAGAGGAAATCGACCTGTTAAGGATCTCGATCGTGCAAACGCAAGCCGCGCTCGGCGGCCGAAGGAAACGCCATATGCAGTGGAAAATGCAATCCACGCGACTGCGTCACCTGCTCGGTCAATGGGAACTCGTGGACCACATGCCCGAATTGGGAGAGAACAAAGCGAATATCGAGAACGACATTCGCGCAAGCTTTAGGTGAGCCCAACGCTCCCGAGCGGTTTAAAAACCGCTGAACTTACAGATATTTAATCCGGCCTTGTGAAGGCCCAAATCGCCGTGTTAGAAACGCCCATGCGTTTTCTGGTGATGACAATGATCCTGCTGCCAAGCCTGGCCGCCGCCTGCGTGACCGCGCTCACCGGTGACCAGGCGCCCAAACGCGCGCTGGCGCCGATCGCCCAAGCGCTGCCGATCGCCGACGTCGAAAACGAAATG
>DAISHW010000056.1:3115-11745 GCA_036822295.1 Bdellovibrionales bacterium
GTCTTCCTTGCCCAAGGCTATCGCCTTCCCAACACGATGCTCGAGATCGGTCGCCTGCGCGAGATCACTTTCCGCGGCGTGCAAGAAGGCAGCGGCCAAGACCGCGATTTGGATCGTTTCGATCCTTACTACTATCACCTGATTTGCTGGGACAAAAAGAAGAAGGCCGTCACCGGCGCATACCGCATGGGCAAGGTCGACGAGATCTTGAAGCGCTTCGGCCCCGACGGCATCTACTCGTTCACCTTCTTCGACTTTCGCGATCTGATCGAAAACGAATTCGCCACCCGCACGCTCGAACTCGGCCGCAGCTTCGTCGTACCGGAATATCAGCGCGGCATCACGCTCTCGCTGCTCTGGGCCGGCATCGGCCGCTTCTTGACGCGCAACCCGCGGTATCGCCACCTGATCGGCCCCGTCAGCATTTCAGGCGCCTATCTCGACGATTCGAAACAAGTCATGATGCAATTTCTGATGGAGAATCTGGCCCACCCGCGCGCCAATTCCGTGACGCCCCGTCAACCGCCAAGACTGTCCACCACAATGAGCGATCAGGATTTGCGCCGCCTGCTCGATCCCATCGATTCGGTGACCGATCTTGAAAAGATCCTGCGCGAAACCGAAGGCGATCGGCAAGCCAAGATCCCCCCGCTCATCAAACTTTACGTCGAGATGAACGTGCGCTTCCTGGGCTTCAATTGGGACGAAGACTTCAACACGCTCGACGGTCTGATCTGGACCGACGTTTCCCAGCTCAGCGCGCCGACTTTGAGCCGCTACATGGGCGAGGACGGGGCCCGCGCCTATCTGAACGCGCAAGCGCGCTAAAACGAATTCACGACCGGATTTTCGTAGCTCAAGAAATGGTCCTGATAAAGATCGCGCAACGGCGTCCGCACCGAAGGGCCCCGCCCCAACACGTTTTCCATGTTGGCCGTGCTCAAAGCGGTTTGATCGAAGAACTTCAGCTCGAAGCGCTCATCCGGGATCTCGCGCAGCAAATCGCCCAAGATCGGCTCCTGGATACCGAGCGACACCAATGTTTCCAGAAGTTGCGAAAGCCGGGCCGAAGGATCGCGGGCCGAGCGTATGGCCGCGATCAACGTCATCAAATGAAAACGCGGCAGACGCTTGAGCATGTCCTGGCCCGTCTCGTCCTCGTCAGGCGGCGCGAGCAATTCGTCCAGCGACGTCTTCACCCATCCCGTCGCGTCGTCTTGCAGGAACGGTTGGAAACTTCTCCAGGGAATCTCGAGCCTGAGCCGGGCCTCGACCTCGCGGCCGGGGTCGTGCTCGAGCGGGATTTTCACGTTCAAAGTCTCCTCGATTTTCTGAACCTGGAAACGCAGATCTTCAAGCGAGGCGTTCTCGAGCGCGATCGTGCAATCCATGCGCAGATACCCGTCATGCGGCCAGTCGTCCGGCCTGATCCGGTCGAGCAAAGCGGCCGCGTCGCAGCGCCACGCGCGATCCGCGCCCGTCCAACGATCGACGTAGGATTTCATGGCGCGCACGACCTCGACCTCGCCCGGCCGGCCGTCGATCGAGACCCGCATTTCCGAACTCGCCCAGTTTCCGTGCACTAAATAAAAATTATAGAAAGAGGTCACCGCGCTGAAATCGCTCGTGCGGCGCGAAACCTGCCATTTCACGGTCAACGGATCGAGACTCCAAGCTTCAATCGCCGCGCGCACCAGTTGTCGCGCCGAAATCCGCTCGTGATCGTCGGGTGAATTCCAGGAACTCGCCGGGATCGTGACGAAACGAGCTTCTTGTTCGCCGCTTTGCCAGTTCCAAGCCGCAAACGGCACGCGGAAATAACGGTTGTACACCCGCCAATACGCCTTGGTCTGAACGAAGAAATCCTCGAGCGCGCCGTCGACCAAAATCAAACCGCCGTCGTTCAAGCGCGCGACTTGAAACAATCCCAAGTTCTCGTAAGAGCCCATCACGTAACCGGTGGGGCGCACCAGGAAGCCGCGCAACAGGTTGCCGCTGACCACGCTCATGCCGATGAAGCCGTGCTGAATGGCCAGCACCTCGCCCTTGTTCAAGGTGTCGAAATCGGAATTCCACATCACATCATAAGGAATCGTCCAGAAAATCCCTTTGGCCTCTTTGCGCGAAGCCGCGGGCGTGATCTTCACGTACATTTTGCGGTAGCCCGGCCCCGCCGAAATCCCCGCCGAACCGAAACGATGTTCCATATCGATGCCCAGGCCGAACGACACCATCAAGTCGATTTCGTCGCGCACCAAAAACATGTCGCCGGGGCCCGTAGGCTTCGGGTTGTCGACCACCGTGCGATGCATGCGGAACATGAAACCCGGCGCGAAATGCGCGCGCCCGATCTGGCCGAGTTGCAACTCCGCGTAGGGCATGGTGCTGATCAGCTGTTGAGCGAGCGAGTCGATCGGTTTCAAAACCGTCTTCCCCATCTCCCACAACAACTCTTCGAGCGCGTTCTGGGTCAGATCGACCGGAAAGCCCGGATAGTCGGCCACGACTTGTCCCGCTTCGATCTGCGGAGGAGCGTTGATGCCGCGGGGATCGGCCACCAACCCGGGCTCAAGCCCAAGCCCCCGCCCGAGCGTGTTCAATCGGGCGATCAGCTTGGCGTCGTAAAGCCAGGCCAACTCCCGCGGAAAACCGGCGGCGGTGAACACCGCCGCCCAATCTTTGATCCGGGCGGCGCGCCGATAAAAGCTCTCGATGTCCTGACGGGTCAGGTTTTGAAACGCCTGAAGATACGTCCGGTCCAAGTAGGGCGAATCGAATTTCAAAGAGTTCCGCCCCACGCGCTCGACCCAGCTTTCGCCAAACATGTTGGGCGAGGAAACCGAGACGCCAATCCCCAAACAACCGCGCAGATCGCGCACGAACCAATGGCCAGAGCGCGTGCGCGCGTGATTGCCTTCAGGCTGAATGACGTTGCATTGCAACCAACTCAACGCGAGCAGCAACATGCGCGCTTCGCGCGAATCGCCGGCCTCGGTCCACGACCATGAGCCGTTGATCCGCTCAGGCGTCTCCAAGACGCCCGCCAAAACCACGATGCCTTCTTCAACGTCGACGAAGTTTTTTGTCCAATCGAAACGCGCGGGAATCTTGCTCAAAAAACGGCCCAGGCGAATCTTGCTGGCCGGGTCGATGCGCACCTTCAAATCGCGCACGAATCGGCGCGACGCCGTCGGCAGCTCCAGACGGCGCAGGATCTCTTCAGTCACGGAAGAATAATAAAATCTAGAGCCCAGGCGCAGATGGTAAAGCGCCCCGGCGTTTCGTACGATCAGGCGCGGCTCGGTGTCTTGCGATTCCCATCGCCCCTCGACAAACTCGACTTGCGACGGCGCGCTCGCAAGCTCGGTTTTCTCAAAGCGCCGATCCGGCTGAGCGGCCCGACCGCCACGCTCCAAATCGACGACGGGCTTTTCGCGGCGACCACGCCCCAGATCCTCCAAATAGGCGCTGAAATCCGCGGCGAAAGAAGGGCGCGCGCCGAAAATCGCCGTCAGTATTATGAACGTGGTCATCATCCCCCGCATGAAGCGTGACTATCAGTGAACCCGTAACGGCACTAGAAATTAATCTCGAGCGTCAATATCGTGAGTTAATTGCTCGACTCTATAAGCTCCGAAAATGCGAGCTCTAGAATTGACGCTTTTCTCAGCTGCAGCGCTCCGATTTTCATTTCTACTTTTCAAATCCACAGTGCAAGTTTTGCCCGACCGTGGATTATTTCTGTTCGTTCGCGCGCAAATGCGGGTAGTTCCGACGGCAGGGGAACACAAGGGGGAAAAATGAAAGCCATCATCACATTTTTGCTGTCCGTTTTGTTACTGGCGGCGCCCAGCGCTTCGTTCGCGGTCGCGTACAAGTACAAGATCGGATCGAAGTTCGGTCTTCAAGCCGCTTGCCGCGACAATGGCGCGAGCAAGGACACGCAGCTCAAGCTGTATTTACCGGCCAATCCGGCTCAAGCCGGCAGCGATTCGATTCGCATCAAATTACATCTGTGCGTCGCGGGCAGTTTGATTCGTTCGAACTTCCCGATGCAGTTACCCCTAAAAAAATGGTCGCAAACCGGCAGCGGATCGTTCCAGATCCCCGCCAAGATCATGAAACGCGAATTCGGCATCAATCAGGCGGCGCCCGTATCGGTGCGCGTGGTGGATCAGAACGAAATTCGCGGCGTCAGCGGATTCATCGTGGGTAAACACTATCCGCTGAAGTCCGTGACGATCTCGATTCCTGGCCGCGGCAGCATCAGCGCTACACTCAACCGGATTCAACCAGACTAGATTCCGGTGATTAAAATTTGGATCGCGTGGTCAGCGGCGACGCTGATCGCGACGGGCGTAGCCCATGCGGGCTGTCCCGAATTACTAGGATCGGCAAAGCCGGAGACTACGTATGAAGCCGATCTTTATATTCATCAAAAAAGCGAGGCGTGGTTGAACGCGCTTCTGCAAGAGCCGGTCAGACCGTTCCCTCACGGAGCGGTCGCGAGCATCGCCAAGCCCACCACCCGCGCGCTGCACGAATGGCTTTACGACCAAGACCTTTTGCGCGCGAACGAGTACAGCCGCCTGCTTTCGGACAAGCTGTTCTTGGCGCGCCTGTTTCGCGACGTCATCGGCAGCGACTTCGATCGCGTTCATCCCCCGTTCGCGGGTCTAAAAGAATTCCTGGCGGCCGAAGACATGGTCGCGGCCGACGGCAAGATCACGGCCGATCGTTCGTCGCTTCGCAAAGCCCTGAAACGCAAATTCCCGACTGGGGTGATGCTCAAGCCCACGCGCGGCTATGCGTCAGCCGGCAAAGGTTTCGTGGTCGACGAAGACCGGATCGTCGATCTGATCTTAAGGGCCGACCCCAAGTACGGCGTGACCCCGAAAGATTTCGCCGGACCGAACCCCACGATCGGCACTCCCGGCACGGTGTTGTCGGGCGAGAACTGGTACCTGATGGGCAAGATCGACACCGGAGTCTTGTTCCGGCTCGATCAGCGCCAAGCCAAACGCGCCGAGTTCCGGGTGCACACCCTTTGGGGCGATCTGGTGCCGGGCGGAACGGAAAACCGATTTTACCTGATTCACGACTTCGCCAAGCGCCGGGCCGCCGAGAATATGGTGGAAGACATCTTGTCCACCCTGCCGCCGCAGCTCACCCAGTATCAGGCATGGGGTTTCGACGTGATCGTCGACGACGCCGACCGACCGTGGCTGATCGAAGTGAACACGAATCGCGGCGAAGCCGGCAGTTGGTCGGGGTTCATCGCGATGCCGAACGTGACGACGGGTTACGTCGAACATCTCGAGAAAAAATACGCTTGGAACTTCACGGGCGAAACGGGCCAGGTGTTCCGCTCGGGCCTTGGCAATTTCAAATCGTACTTCAAAGGCGAGCTTGAACGCTGGCACGGGGACGCCACGCACCCGCCGGATCCCGATCCGATCGTGATCGAAGAGCTCGAGGAATTTTTCTTACTTTACATCGTTCCGCTCGCGCGCCTGAGCGCCGCCGACAGGGCGCTGGCGCCGGTCCGCCAAGCGGAGCAAATCGGCCGTGAAATTCAAGATCGCTTAAAGGATTTGAAAAAGGGGCATTCGAAAGCTCGCGCGCGTTTTCAAGCGTGGGCCAAACGGTGGATCGAGGAGTAAAGGATATGTGGATCAGGGGGACGGTCTTCTTATCGCTATGCTTAGCGAGTTTCGCGCTGCATGCGGATCTGTTTTCGGAACTCAAACGCTTTGAACCTTACGCCGAGAGAAGGGCCGGCATCGAGTCGGAAATGAAAGGCCTTGGCGCCGAGGCCGCGGCGAAAATCGCCTGGCCGATCGTGAGCGGTAAAATGGAACCGCAGACGCTGAAGTACACCTTCGACGATTCGGCGACCGGTGATTACGAGGAGATTCCCTACACGCGCTACAAAATCTGGCGTTCCTCGATCGACAAACTCTTGATCAAGCCCGAGTTCAACGCGAAATCGGTCGAGGAGCTGCGGACGCTCGATTTGAACGACGTTCCAATCGAACTGGTGACCGCTCCCCTTTCGCGCGCGCAGATCGCGGAATACCAGAAAGTGCTCACCGCCTTGAAAAAGGCCGGCGCCATCGGCACGACCGACCAACTGGCCGTGTCCAACCAAGTGAACACCGAGATCGGTCAAGGCATCCGCGAAAAAATGTACCCGGAAACCCTGGTCGCGATCCTGGCCAACTACTTCCATCCGGACAATCGCGCCGAGATCGCGAAGCGCTGGAACGCGCCCGAAGTGCGCATGCCTTATTTGGGATTCCCCGCGCCGGGATTCCTGAAGCGCGTGATGGACGTGAACTACCGCCCGACCTGGGATCAGTTGTATATGGATTCGATGTATCGCGCGGGACTCGAGATGCTTCAGGTCCCCGGGGCTTGGACGATGTCCGACGCCCAAGCCCGCGACCGGCTGCGCGCGATCGTCGAGGAGCGCGGCATGGAGTGCCTGGTGCCGCTGATCAAATGGAACTTTGTTCGCTATTCGTCGCTGCTGATGTACATGCGGCCAGACGACTGGCTGACGAAACGTCTGATTGAATCGGACTGGGTGCACGATTGGCCGATCTTGGAGTTCCGCGAGCCCAACAACGATTTCAATATCGTCGACACCGCCAACGACGTTTTGAACTTCGTCGCGGCCAGCGAGCGGGTCGGCCGCTTCACGACCGCATCGCTGCAAAAAGACCGCGAAGCGCAGGAAGCCTGGGATAAGGCCTACGCCGCGATGGAAAAGAGGAACGACGTCGCTTGGCGCTTCCCGAAGCCGATCACCATCAGCGAATCGCGCCGCCGCGACTTGATGAACGGCGCGGATCAACGCGCCCGGGCGCTCACCGCGCTGCTTGACGAGGTGCTGCAAGGCGGGACGTCCTACACGCAGGCGGGCCTGCCGGTCGGGGTCATCGAACGCATCAAAACCGACGTCGGATTCGACGAGCTCGCCCGGTACGCGCGGCCCGGCCACCACGGCTTCATCTACGGTCCCGACCTGATCGAAGGCGCCGACGGACGATTGAAAGTGCTTGAAGACCAAAGCAGCCTGGTGACCGGTCTTCAGCTCGTCGATTGGGTTTCGCGCAAATACTTGCAAGAAACCCCGGAGCTCAAAGACGTCACCGAGAAGCCGCGAAAGGAATATTTTTTCGCGAAAATGGTCGAAAATTTCCGCGCGCGCGCTCAGGGCAAAATCGTGCTCGTCCGCTACCGCGCGCCGAAATGGATGACCGAGGCGTTCAGCTGGGCCCGGGACTACGACGATCATTGGTCGCACGTCGCGGGCCGGTTCAAACTGCAAGGCATCGACGTCGTCGAGGTGTGGCCCTATCAAGGCGTGAGCCGCGTCACCTCTAAACTCGAAAGCCGCGACGACGGCGTTTACCTGAACGGCGAAAAGGTCGGCATGATCGTAAGCGGGCTTTTGAATTCGCATTTGAAGCACGCGGTGGCTCCGCGACTTCTCGAGCATTTCCGGGAAGGTCGCGTCGAGTTGAGCCACACGCCGGGCATCGAGTTGCTCGACAGTAAGCTCTTGCTTCCGTACGTCGACCGGCTGGTGGAGCATTACCTGAAAGAAGGCGCGATCCTGCACACGGCGGTCACGCGCACGTTGGACCGGGCCGCGATCGATACGATCTTCGCGGACGGTGAATTCGCGAAATGGGTCGTCAAGTCGACTCATCCTTATTCGGCCGGCGGGCGCGGGGTGTTCCTTCTGAAGAACATGGATGAATTTGAACGCGCGGCTTTGGCCACCAAGATGCGCAACGACCCGCTCGGTTACGTCGCGCAGGAGTACACCGAGCCCGCGCTGTTCGAAGGACATATTTTCGATTTCAGGCCGATGGTGCTTTCGAGTCCCCAAGGCTTCGTCGACGCGGAACTGCCCGTGTCGCGGGTGGGAAGCAAAAATGGCGGGAAAACCAGCTACTCCGGCAAAAGGGGCACGCGTTACGCGCCCGTCCTGGTTCCGAAGTGCGCTGAATTCTTAGAGGGAGCTTAGCGTTCGCACTCGACTTCAAGATCCGCTTCGGTGACCGCGCGGCATTGCAGCACCTCTTGGATGTCGATGGTCTTGGCCGGACGATTGATCGCGAAATCGCCCGCGCAAAGGTAACGACCATCGCTCAAACCGTCGATCGCGCTCACCGCTTTCGCACCCACGGTGACATGCGTGAACGTTTGCCCCATGCACCAGTCTTCAGGCGTGGGCGCGGCCGTGACGGTGGCGCTCCCTTTAATCACCACGACGTCTTGGGTGAAGCTCGCGGCACCGGCTTGGACGCCGACCATAAGCAGCAAAGACCACATGATTTTCACGGGAACCTCCGGTGTTGGGGAGGTCATAGGCCATTGCTCGGCCGACGGGCAAGGTTTTGGGCCTTTTTCCTTGCCAGAATCGAAAGGTTTTCAGTACTTTAACTCGATCCCGATGGTCGGCGCGTGGCTCAGCTTGGTAGGGCACTTGCTTGGGGTGCAAGAGGTCGCTGGTTCAAATCCAGTCGCGCCGACCAATTTTCTGTTCTACGGTTCTACGGCCCCAAAATTTTTAACTGTTGATCACGCCGAGTCATCCTAGTGAGGACAGGCAC
>DAISHW010000057.1:0-2426 GCA_036822295.1 Bdellovibrionales bacterium
CGATCGTGCAAAGCTTGGAGGCGATGTCGCGCGGGGCGCGCAGCGCTTCGATGAGCAACGTCTTGCGCGGGGTTTGCGCGGACGTGGAGCGCGGCCGCCGTTTGGGCGACGCATTGGCTTCGCGGCCCACGGTCTTCGACCGTCTTTACGTGAACTTGGTGCGCGCGGGCGAAGAGTCCGGCGCCCTTGAGGTCATTTTGAACCGCCTGGCCGCGTACATCGAGACCTCTGTGAAGTTGCGCGGGAAAGTGAAATCGGCGTTGTTCTATCCGGCCGCGATCGTCGTGGTGGCGATCATCGTGATCTCTTTCATCATGGTGTTCGTGGTGCCGAAGATGTCGGCGATGTTCACGCAATCGGGCCAGGAGCTTCCGACGCTGACCCAGATGGTGATTCAGACCTCGAATTTTTTCCAACATTACTGGTACGTCGTGATCGCGTCTCTGGTGGCCGTCCCGATGATCGGCAAAATGTATTACGAGACCGAAGAAGGCCGTAAGGTCATGGACTCGATCATCATCGAAGTGCCGGTGTTCGGAGATCTGATCAAGAAGAGCGCGATCGCCCGGTTCTCGAGAACCCTTTCGACGCTCCTGTCCTCGGGCGTGCGCATCATCGACGCGCTCGAGATCTCGTCGACCACGACCGGCAACTGGATGATCGAAAAGGCCTTGATCGAAACCAAAGAGCAGGTGTCGCGCGGCAAGACGCTGGCCGAGCCGCTCGTGAAGGTCCCGTATTTTCCCACCATGGTGACGCAGATGATTTCGATCGGCGAGCAAACCGGTAACATCGACCAGATGCTTTCCAAAGTCGCCGATTTTTACGAAGACGAAGTGAATAACGCGACCGACGCCATGACCAGTCTGCTCGAGCCGATCTTGATGGTGGTGCTTGGCGGCATCATCGCCGTCATCGTGGTCGCGATGTACCTGCCGATCTTCAACATGGCCAACACGATCGGAAACTGAAGTGCATGTCGCGGAGCACACGCGCAATTTAAGACTGGTCGGCGCTGAAGAGCAATTCGGACGGCCGTGGCTTTTGGTGCACTCCATCCGCACGGCTTTTCTGGTCTGCATCCTGCTCGTCTCGGTCGTCTACCAGATCAACATCGGCAATTTCCTGAACGTCGAGATCTGGCTTCCGGTCTACGGCATCCTGTTGGCCAACTTTTTCCTGAATTCGATTTACCTGTTCCTGTTCGACAAGCTCGAATCGCAAGGCTACTGGAACGCGGCGCTTTTCGCGCTCGACACGCTGGCGGTCACGAGCCTGATTTATTTCACGGGCACGGGGCAATCGCTCTTCTTGTTCTTGTATCTCGTGAATCTGATACTGGGCGGCCTGGTGTTCACGGGCGAAGGCGCATGGCTATTGACGCTCTGGACTTCGATGTGTTTCAGCGCGCTCTTGATCCTGTCCCCCGAGATTTCGGGTCAGGGCCTGTATTTTTCTTTGGCCGTGAACAACATCGCTTTCGTCGCGGTGACGATGCTGAGCGGTCGCTTGAGCGCGCAGCTCACGTTCGTCGGTTCCAGACTCAAAGAGACCCATTCCGATCTTCTGGCGCTGCAAAACCTGAATGAATTGATCGTGAACAACATCACGACCGGCATCGTGGTGGTGAGCCGTACGGGATTCGTGCAGTTCTTCAATCCCCCGGCGAGCAAGCTCCTGCGCGCCGACCACTTTCAGCAAGTGAAGATTCAAGACGTGGTGCCCGAGCTCGGCTGGCCGTGGGAAGGGCTCATCGCCGACGAAAGCGTGGCTTTCGAGCGCCGCGAGTTGCGGTTGGCGCGCGAGGGCGGCGAGACGCTCATCCTTGAAGTCGTCGCCGCGCGCTTTCGCGACGTCGACGGCAAACTCAAAGGCTGGCTGCTGCTCTTCGACGACCGCACCGATCAAAAATTGATGGAAGAGACGATGCGCCAGCAGGAAAAGCTCGCGGCCGTCGGTCAGCTCGCCGCCGGGATCGCGCATGAGATCCGCAATCCTTTGGCCAGCATCTCGGGCAGTATTCAGCTGATGATGGGAAATGCCGGCAATCACCGCGACGAGGATTTGAAGCTCATGCGCATCGTCGATAAAGAGATCGATCGCTTGAACGGGCTCATCAGCGAGTTCCTGGAGTACGTGCGACCCGAGCAGAAAGTCTTCGTGCCCGTCGACTTGAACGCCGTCGTGCGCGAGGTCGTCGAGTCGCTGCAATTCAATTCCAAAATCCGCAAGGACGTCGAGCAGAAACTCGAGCTCCGCGCCGCCAGCCAAATCCTGGGCAATCGCGACAAACTGAAACAGGCGATCTTGAATTTCGTGATCAACGCCTACCAGGCCGTCGACAAGGTGCCCGCGCCCCGTATCGAAATCGAAACCCATGACCAGAACGACTTGGTCGTCCTGGTCTTGCGCGACAACGGTTGCGG
>DAISHW010000057.1:2436-11634 GCA_036822295.1 Bdellovibrionales bacterium
AAAATTTGAATCGCATCTTCGAGCCGTTTCACACGACCAAGCCGCAAGGAACGGGCCTTGGTCTAGCGGTGACGCATAAGATTCTTCAAGCGCACGACGCGCGGGTCTTGGTCGAGAGAGCGGTCGGTGCCGGCGCCAAATTCATCATCGAATTCTCCGCCCATCGCCACGTCCATACCGAAGACTTGATTACTTTGAAAAGGGCCTCTAAGGGTTGAGAAACCCTGGCGCATTCGTGAAGATATAGAGAGACAGGGGTTACATCTATGAAGTCACGCATTTTGGTGGTGGATGACGAAGAGTCCATCCGCGAGTTCCTCGAGATCATGCTGCGCAAGGAAGGTTACGAGGTCACGTGCGCCGAGGACGGTCAAGCCGGCCTGGACATCATCAAGAAAAAATCTTTCGACTTGGTGATTTCGGATTTGCAGATGCCGAACATGACGGGCATCGAGCTTCTTCGCCAGGTGAAGGACCAATATCCCGATCTGTTGTTCATGATGATCACCGCGTTCGGTACGACCGAAACCGCCGTCGAAGCGATGAAGCTCGGCGCCTATGATTACATCACGAAGCCCTTTAAGATCGACGAAGTCCGCATCATCATCGCCAACGCCCTTCGGTCGCGCAACCTTGAAGTCGAAAACCGCACCCTTAAAAAAGAACTCAATCGCGAGTACAGCTTTCAGAACCTGGTGGGTAACTCCGAAAACATGCACCGTATTTACGAGATGATCAAACGCGTCTCGCAAACGCCCACCAACGTGCTCGTGACCGGTGAGAGCGGCACGGGTAAAGAGATGGTCGCCAAGGCCATCCACTACAACGGTCCTTTGAAAGACAAACCCTTCGTCACCATAAACTGCGGCGCCATTCCGGAATCCCTGATGGAATCCGAAATGTTCGGTCACAAGAAAGGCTCGTTCACGGGCGCGATCGCCGACAAAGCGGGTCTATTTGAAGTGGCCGACGGCGGTTCGTTGTTCCTGGACGAGGTCGGCGAGTTGCCGTTGACGATCCAAGTGAAGCTCCTGCGCGCCATTCAAGAGCGCGTGATCCGCCGCGTGGGCGGCACCGAAGACACGAAGATCGAAGTGCGCATCATCGCGGCGACCAACCGCGAACTCGAAGACATGGTCAAAAAAGGCACCTTTCGCCAAGATTTGTTTTACCGTTTGAACGTCATCAACATCAGGACGCCCGGCTTGCGCGAGCGCCCCGACGATATCGCGCTGCTCGCGAATCATTTCCTTAAGAAATACAATGAACGTTTGGGCAAAGCCATTGGCGGTATCAGCGCCGAAGCCATGGACATGCTCAAGAAGTACGATTACCCCGGCAACGTCCGCGAACTCGAGAACATCGTCGAGCGCACGGTCGCCCTAGAGGGCGGCGCGACGATCTTGCCGGAGAGCTTGCCGCCGTTCGTGAACACGCCTTCGGGGCGCAAGATGGCGTCGACCCATGAAATCCAAGTTACGGATGAAGGTCTCGACCTGGACAAGGTCATGGGACAGATCGAAAAAGAGTTGCTCATCAAGGCCATTCACGCGGCCGGCGGAGTGAAGAAAAAAGCCGCCAAGCTGCTGAACATCACCTTTCGATCCATGCGCTACCGTGTGGAGAAATACAGCCTCGGCTCGTTGGGAGATGATGACCTTGAAGATGAGTCCGCTTAAAGCGCTGATACCCGCGCTGTTGGTGACCCTTTCACCCGGCGCCCGGGCCTTGAATTCATTCGAATGTCTGCGGGATTTGATCCCCCTTTCCGAGCGCGGAGCCTTGCAAGGCAAACGTTCGGGCGTCGAAAGGCCGTTCTTGATCCAGGATAAGTACATCGTCTTTCCCGAAGTGAAGGGTAAGGCGGTGACCGGCTTTTACGTCTACGATAGCACCGGCGCTTGGTTTTACGACGGCGTCGAAACCAGTCCCGCCAAGTCCATCGCCCGGCTCGGCCAGGAGCGCGGGTCGCGTCTCTATGAATTGGTCGCGCAACCGCGCGGACTCGAAACGATCACGATTCACTTCATGCCCGGTTTCGATGCGCCCGGAAGCAACAAGAACGGCGCGGCTATTTTGGGTTCATCGGTGTTGCCGGTGGTGGGGGCGGTGCTCTCAAGGCCCGAGAAATACGATTACGTCTATCAAAGTCCGCTATCCGTACCCGAAAGCGAACTTCAGGCCTGGGTTCGCGATAACGGGTCCAGGAGCCGGAAGCCGGCGAGCGCGGCCGAAGTGAAGATCGAGAAGCAAATCGTGAAGCTCACGTTCGGCGCGGCCAAAAGGCATGAGGAGCTTTGGGCTCCGCTCAAGACCGAATTGAGTTTACGCCGTAAATGGTTGTTCGAGCACAATTTGGATCAGCGCACGGCCATCGAGTTCTCGCGCGTGCAAGCTTCGACTTGCCGTACGGGCTCTTAGGCTCGCCAAAGTTCGTCGCGGGTGCCGTTTGCGGCATCGACCAAACTGATCTCACGGTGAAATCCGGTCCAATGCGCGAGTTTGCGGCACGAAGCACGCGCCTCGGCTTCGCAGCGCAACAGCACGAGGTCGCCTTGCTTCAAAATCATGCGCAGCCGGCTTAAGAACGCGAGTTGCTCATGGCTCTCGCCGCGCGAGAGCGGCGAATCCAGATACAAGAGCAGATTGACCGATTCATGATCGAGCGGCAGCTGACTGAAGTCGTCAGGGATCAAAACGGGATGATAGGCGAACTCCAGCCCGCGTCTATGAGCGGTGCGCACCAAAGATCGCGTCAGGGGTTCCGGTCCGGCGCCGAAATCCACGATATTCAGAGCCGCTCCGGAAGGGACGCGATTCAAAATCAGTCCGCCGCCGCGCCGTCGCCCGGCCAGCGACGGCGGTATTGTTTGCGGAAACAGGTGTTGGACGTTACTTGTCTTCAAGGAGCACCATCACGATCGCCTTACCGACTTTGCTCGGCGCTTTCACGCTCGTGTCGGTATTGGGAATGCCCGCGATTTCGAGCGAGCGTTTAAAGCGGGCATCGGTCGTGTCGAGCAAGCGCGAGATCGCGCCCGGACGCTCGGCCATGCTGTACACGTCGACGTCGACACCGCGCCGGTCCTGATTCAAATATTTCTTAATGGCTTCCCCGCGCTGATCGGCCAGTTTGCGTTGCGCATGCGAAAGCTCGCCGGCATTGACCGACGGGTATTCCTGATCCCCCCAAACGATCACTTTGACGTCATCGATTTTGCCGTTGGCGCCCGCCTCTTTCACGATATTGTCGATTTTGCCCTTGGCTTCGGTGCTAAGACCGCGTCCCCCGCGGGCGAAGCCGACTTCGGTCACGTAAGAGGATTGGTTTTCGGCGGCCAACTGTTTGGCTTCAATACTGGTGGCTGGAGCGCCCGCCGTTTCTTTCGGCATTTCTTTTGATGCGCAAGCGCCCAACGTCAGGATCAAAGAAGACAGCAAAAGATTCTTGGTCATGGAAATTTCCCTCTCTTTCAAGGGAAACCAAAGCAACGGGCGCGCCACCAGATGGACTTGAATCTATCGCCTTTCCAACGGGGAGTCGGGGCATTTATACCCGCGACTCATTTGAGCTCGATGCGATCTTCCGCGTTCGCAGAGAGCTTGTCGGCGAATCCATGCTCGAGCGCCAGAGCGACGGCTTTGCCGATGTTCCATTTGAACTCCTGGCCCTTTTTGGAAAATTCGATTTTAGTGGCCACCGAGTTCTCTTTACCCCGACGCAGAATCAAATTTCCCGTGGCTCCCAACATTTCAAAGATCAAGTGCTTGCCGCCGACAAAATCGCCGCGATCGCCCACCACATCGAGTCCGGTCAGGTACGGCTTGATGTAACCGACCAGGCCGTCGTGATCGCTCTTCGCTTCCGTGAACAGATCGAGCTGACCGGAGCCGAAGGTGAGAGGCACGTAATTTTTCAAAAGCGGATTCGCCTTGGCCAAGTCGAAGCGCCGGACCTCGGCGTCGATATCCCAGCGCGCTGGTGTTTCCAGCAATAAAAGTTTTCCGGCCGCTTTGACTTTAGCCGAATTCAACAAAGTTCCGGTGGCGGTGAAGGTCGTGTCCGGCGCTCTTTCAGAGGGCGTGATGTTGATGATCAGGCTCTCGAGCTCATTGATTTGCCATTGCTTCAGTTCGGGCGCGCCGACGAGATCCGCGTAACGCAACGTCGATCCGCGAACCGCGACGCGCGCCACTCGCACCGGGATCAACTGATCGACCGCGGATTTCGCGTCGTCTTCGGGCTCGCCCTTGCCGGCGGTGCTAAACAGCGCGTTGGTCAGCTGCACGACGGCGCCGTTGACCAGCACGTCGGCCAGTACGCGTCCACGAAAAAGCTCGCGCCAAGCGACGTCGACGGTGACGCTTTCGACGTTCAAAAAGCGGTTGCCGTCGGCGCGGGTGTCCGCCGTAAGACCTTGAAGCGTGTAGGACATGCGCAGCAGGCTCATGTCGAAATCGGCGACGTGCATGCGATAAACGGGCGAATAGTCCGCCAAAGTTTCGTTCATTTTCCCCAAAATGATCGAAGGCAGCGCCATGCGAACGGCAACAAGAGCCACGAACAGTCCAAGCAGCGCGGCTTTCCAAGGATTGTTTTTGATCCAGCTCATGCGGTCCTCCGGCGGGCGGGTAAAAGGATCGTGCTCACTTGCGCGCCGACGAAAGTGATCAGCGTCGAATAATAGACCCAGATCATGAGGGCGATCACCGAGCCGGCGGCCCCGTAAGGCGAGGCGATGGCGCTCTTGCCCATGTAAAGGGCGATCAATTCCTTGCCGACCACGAACAAAAGGGCGGTCAGGGCGCCGCCTTGCAAGGCGCGTCTCCACGGTTGGCGACGGTCGGGTAAATAGCGGTACATGAGCGAATACAGGCAGACGTAAAAGATGACCGTCACACCGATGTTGATCGCGCGGGCCACGGATTTGAATTCCGCGGTAAGGGTCAGAGAGATCAAAGACGACGCCAGAACGGACGCGATCAGCACCAAAATAAATCCTACTGCCAAAGCGACGTGCAAGGCCCGCTCGCGTAGATAGCTCAAAACAATGCCGAAAAAACCGGCATAGCGCGGTTGGCGCGCCGGGACCGCGAAGATTTTGTTAAGGGCGGTCCGCAATTCACCAAAAATCAAACTTGCCGAAACCAAAAGCGTGAGCACGCCCAGCGTTCCGGCGATCGAGCTCAGGTCAGGCCGGGTTTTGGCGCCGTCGATGACCATTTCGACGGCCCGCGCGGCTTCGGGCCCGATCTGTATGCCGACCTGCTGGATGAAATCGTATTGAAGATCGGCGCTGAGTCGTGAGGAAATACTGACGAATAAAATCAATAAAGGCGCTAGGGATAGTGACATATAGAACGCCAATGATGCAGCTAGGGTCGTCGTTTCGTCCTGAAAGAACTTGTCTATAAAATTTGCTAAAAAATTCCGCAATCGCATGTCTACATTGTCCTGCAAGTGGGCGTAGCACAATGCGTGCCGACTTATGACGCCGACTGTTGGCGGGGCCGAAACGGGACGTTTACCACCTTGCGTCCTTCGTAAACATTTTTTGATTATAGTTGTGAAGTGGAATAATGTGGTCACTCATTATGGCTCGTGACACGCAAGTGGACTCGTCTCTTTCTTTGTGGAATTCGCTGACGGAGTTGATGAAAATCGACTGCGAGAACGAGCTTGCGCGCGCCACCGTGAGCGTGTGTGAACAGATCGGCGTCGCCCCCCTCGCCGTGTTGATTCGCCATTCCGGGGATTATGTCGCCAGTGGCGCGACGGGCCTTGAGCGCGATTCCATGTTTGCGATGTTTGGGCCTACGGACGTTCAAATTTCCATGGATCCCGCGCAAATTGGGGAAATATTCCCCAGGCTCGAGGTTCCGACCCTGGCCCGGGCGCTACGTGGCGAACAGCTCGAAATCCTGGGCGTGGTGATTGTTCGGGGCGGGTTGCCGCGCGAATCTTTGCTCGCGTTTGGTTGCATTTGCGACCTGCTGACCCTGCGTTTGCGCGAGATCGAGCGCCGGGTCGTGGATCGCCTGCGAATCGAGGCTTTAAGTGAGCAACTCGACAAATATCATGGATTTATCGCCAAAGTTTCGGAAGGTATTTGGCGCTGCGATCTGCCGACGCCGGTGCCGATCGATTGGGATCCGGAACGGCAGGTCGAATATATCTTTGAAAACGGCGTGATGGCCGAATGCAACGAAACCATGGCCAAAATGTACGGTTTTGATCGCAGCGAAGAGATATTGGGGTTGGCTTTGCGCCAGCTTCTTTTGCCGGGCGAGCCGCAAAACCGCGACTACTTGAAGAAGTTCATCAAAAATGGCTACCGCTTGAACGATTCCGAGTCGATCGAGCAAGATCGCTTCGGCCGTCCGCGCTATTTCGTGAACAATCTGGTCGGAGTGATCGAGGATGCGAAACTCGTCGGCGCATGGGGCACGCAGCGGGACGTGACGGCATACAAGGTTTTGCAAGAGGAACTCACGCTGGCCGCGCAAGAGGCCGCGCGCGCGAATTTGGCGAAGAGCGCCTTTTTGGCCAACGTCAGCCATGAGCTTCGCACTCCGCTCGGAATTATCCTTGGTTTCGCCGATTTGGCGCTCGACGGCAGCGATCCGACCAGCGAGGTGCATGGCTTCATTGAAGGCATCAAGCGCAACGGTCAACTGCTCGCGCATATTTTAGGCGAGGTGCTGGATCTGTCGAAAATCGAGGCGAGCCGCTTCGAAGCGGAATCGATTCGTTTCGCTTTGGTGCCCTTGCTCGACGAGATCGTCGCGTCGATGGAGCTGAACGCGCACAAAAAAGGTTTGGAGTTGCGCTTTGAGCGTGAAACGCCCCTTCCGCGCTTCGTGCGCAGCGACCCCATGCGCTTGCGGCAGATCTTGAACAACCTGTTGAGCAACGCGATCAAGTTCACTGAAAAAGGCGCGGTGGTTTTGAGCGTGCGCATGCTCTCGCCGGTGCGGGTCGGCGCTCCTTTAGAGATCGGTTTTTCTGTCAAGGATTCGGGCATTGGTATTTCCGCGGAGGCCGCCCAACGCTTGTTCCAGCCGTTTTCTCAAGCCGATGCGGCCACCGCGCGCAAGTACGGAGGCACGGGGCTCGGCCTGAATCTCTCTCGTCAACTCGCGCGCATGCTTGGCGGGGACCTGTTGCTCAAGTCGAGCTGCGAAGGCAACGGCAGCTGCTTCCGTTTGAATCTGAAAGTCGGCGAGTATGACGGTGAATTGGTTTACGGCGGCGGCAACCCAGACCCCGCGGGTTAGGGGGGGGCCGCGGCCGCCCCCCCCCCGGGCGGGAACGAGCGCCCTTGGGGGGAAAATGGTTTTGGTGGTCGAAGACTCCGAAGACAATCAGACTCTGCTCTCCCACTACCTGAGGGCCATGGGACTCGACGTCGATATCGCGGGTGACGGGCTAGAGGGATTGGCTAAAGCCGAGAAAGATATCTACGATCTGGTCGTCATGGACATTCAAATGCCCGGCATGGACGGCCACGCCACGGCGCAAGCGCTGCGGGCCAAAGGCTTCAGTAAACCGATCATCGCTTTGACCGCGCATGCCTTCAAAGAAGACCGTGACAAGGCCATGGCGAGCGGGTTCAACGACTACCTGACGAAGCCGATCAACCGTACGCTGCTGATGCAAGCGCTGACCAAGCGGCTCAAGATGCCTTCGGATTTACACTAAATTCGATCTTGGCTTTTCTTCAGGCCCGCCATCGCGTCTTGGACGGCGATGATCTGATATTCCACCGACTGCAGCTGATCTTTGGCGTTTTGAAGCTCCAATTCGCGTTGTTCAAGCTGCATGTCCGAGATCACGCCTTTGCGATGCAGTTTTTGGCCGTTCTCGTAGCGCATGGAGAAGAAGTCGAGATTCAGGCGCGCCATGTTTTTGCTTTCGATCAAATTGCGTTTTTCGAAATCCAGGCGCGTTTGCATGGTGGCGAAGATCTCGCCGCGGTGATCGCTGCCCGGATTGCCCTTTTCCAGAAGCTTCAAGCCGCTGATGGTGGCGAGCGACTTTTGCTCATCGACCCGGCTGGTGAGCTGCAACACCGCGCGTTCGGAAGTTTGATACTGAAGCTGCGAGTTTAGGAACTTGGTTTCCGAGATGCTGCCTTGATCGAAGAGTTTCGAATCGCGCTCGAAATCTTTCTTGGCCTGATCGCGTTTGAGCTCGGCCTCGCGCAGTTGATCCTGCACCTGGTGATAGCGGGCGATGAAACGGAACTGCTCGATCTCGAGTTCGACGGAATCGGTCGAAATCACCCGCTGATCCGCCGCATACACCGGCTCGAGCGGGCGTTTGTACTCGTTCGGCTTGAGCGGGCCGGCGTAGGCAATCGAATGCGTCATCAGCAGGGATGTAAGCAGGATGCCCAAATGTCTCATACGTCAATGCTAGAGGATCCGGTCCATGGATTTCAAGAGGCGTGAATCTAAATATGAACTATGAATACGGAACGGATTTCTTATGACCGCGCGCCCGAGCGGAGCGTGAGGGTACTGACGCACCGGTTATACAAGAAAATACCGGGAACAATTTATTTATTTTAATGTTGCGATGCATTGGGAGGTTTTGCTGGCATTGCGGAGGGCGGGTGTGCCGCTGCGAGAGAGTATTGCTCAGCCGACTTCGCGGCGAGGTTTGGGCAAGCAAGGCGCGCTTCCGTACTATGGCTTTTGTTACTCAGAGGGACAGATCGTTCGGGATCCGAAGGAGTTTCCTGTCCTCAAGCTGATTCACCGTCTTTGGCAAGAAGAGAAAGCCATTCACCAGATTACGCAGGAGTTGAACCGCCAGAAGATTCCTTCTCGGAAAGGAAGGCGATGGAGCTGGGCGGCAGTTCGGAACATTGTTAGACGTTTTGTTCAGATGACCGAGATATGAGCCAAATATCCCAATAGGCGCCTAGAATTTTGATGTATTGACAATGACAATACTTTTATGGAAATTGAAAGAGGAACGCGGGGCCAGTTTTGAAGATGTTGTCGAAAACGGGAAGCTATTGGATGTAAGAGGCAATCCTCGCCATCCAGGCTAGTATCTACTGATTTATGCTTACCAAGATTATGCTTGGGTCGTAGTGGCTGGCGAAAATCCCGACAGGTTCATCACCTTATATAGATCGAGGAAATTTAAGAAGGAGTTCGGGTTATGAAACGAAAGAAAGACGTCAC
>DAISHW010000058.1:0-11621 GCA_036822295.1 Bdellovibrionales bacterium
GGAGTACAACAAGATCTCGAAACGCTTCCTGGAAAACCCGAAAGAGTTCGAGCGGGCCTTCGCGCGCGCATGGTTCAAGCTCACGCACCGGGACATGGGACCGCGCGCGCTGTACGTCGGGGCGGAAGCTCCGAAGGAAGATCTGATCTGGCAGGATCCGATCCCGGCAATCGACTACAAAGTGGTCGGTGATTCCGATATCGGCGGCTTGAAGAAGAAGATCTGGGATTCAGGTCTGACCAACGCCGAGCTGGTCCGCACCGCCTGGGCCGCGGCGGCATCGTTCCGATCGACCGACAAGCGCGGCGGGGCCAACGGCGGTCGTCTGCGTCTGGCTCCGCAAAAAGACTGGGCCGTGAACAATCCGGCCGAGATCCAAAAAGTTCTGGGCGTGCTTGGCAAAATCCAGGAAGGGCAGAATAAAGGCAGCCGCAAAATCTCGATGGCCGATCTGATCGTGCTGGGCGGGAACGCGGGCATCGAACGCGCGGCCAAAGAAGGCGGCTTTGACGTGAAGATGCCGTTCACCGCGGGCCGCGGCGACTCTTCACAAGAGCAGACCGACGTGCAGCTGTTCGCGGTGCTCGAACCCAAGGCCGACGCGTTCCGTAATTTCTACGCGATGGGCAATTACATGGCTCCGCTCGACATGATGATCGACCGCGCCGCCATGCTGAGTCTGTCCGTGCCCGAAATGACCGTCCTGATCGGCGGCCTGCGCTCGCTGGACGCGAACACCGGCGGCGTCAAGCACGGCGTTTTGACCAATTCGCCGGGCAAACTTTCGAACGATTTCTTCGTGAACCTGCTCGACATGTCGACCAAGTGGGAAAAATCGAAGAAAGAGCCGGGTGTTTACGAAGGCGTCGACCGCAAGACGGGCGCTCCGAGATGGACCGCGACTTCGGTCGACCTGATCTTCGGCTCGCACTCCGAACTCCGCGCGATTTCAGAGGTCTACGCGTCCAACGACGGCAAACAGAAGTTCGCCGAGGACTTCATCCGCGCCTGGAGCAAGGTCATGAATTTGGACCGGTTCGATTTGAAGAAAATTTAAACTCCAACAATCGCATCAGTGAAACGAAATGCCGGCACTCGCCGGCATTTTGTTTTCTCCTGAACATGAATGTATTTGTGCCTCTCGCGATTTGCGTCTACGCTTATTAAACCACACCAATTTATAAAAGCTGCATAAGGGGAGCGTTGTGAGCTTTATTTTTCATCAGGACGGCGTTGCTGTCGGAGCCGCGGACGGTTGGGCGCAGGTGACCACGGCATCGGGTCGTGAACTGTGCCGATTTCGCATTCCCAAAGGATTTAAATTCGAGTCCGCCCATACGATTGTTTGCGAAAAGAAGACTGTTTTTGAGATTGAAGTGGTTTCCGTGGTGGACGGACTGGTTGAAGCGAAGATTTTAAAAAAACGTCCCCTGACATAGGGCGTACCGCTTAGGTTCTACTTATAAAGCAAAAAATAAACGCCGCCGGCGTTCGCGCACGCGCTCTTGGCGCTGTCGGCGGAATACGTGGGCGGGTAGTAGCTGATGTACGTGGCGTTGGGTTGGCCGCCGCTCACGATGCAAAGTCCAAAGGCGTCTTGCGCGCCGCAATTGGCGGTGGAATACGCGCCGCCGCTGGATTCGCAGCTCGTTTGCAGGATCGTCAGGTAGCCTTCCTCGTTGTAGTCGGAGCCCACGGCTTCCATGCACAGATTGATCGACGCCACCGCGCTTCGATCGCAAGTGCCGTAAGGTTCACGTTTCAACGACAAGGACGGTTCGGCATCCGATGAACCGGCGCCGCCTGAGTCAAAGCCCGCGCAACCGGCAAGGGCGGCCGTGGCGAACATCAGGCATATGGCTTTGGATTTATACATATGCGCTCCCCACCCTTAATCCATACACAAGAAATTCGCTTTGATCAGACTGCCGACCGCGGGCGCGCTCTCCAAGATGACTTTGTTCGGCGGTAAGAACGACGACGGCACGAAAACCAACGCGCCGGACAACGTTTGCTCGTAGAGTTTCACAGTGCCGCCCGAGATTTTGCCGCAATTCAGGGTGTAAGTGCGGGCTTCGTTCACGATGTTGACCGCCATGGCTTCGAGCTGCTGTTGGTAAGAGCCGGTCAGCGCGCAGATGTCGCCGATGATTCCGTTCGTCATGCGCGACAAGGACATGTACGTCTCGCCCATGTAACTTCCGGGGCCGTCCAAACACGCTTGAGTGCTCGTCACCAGCGAGTGGAAGGTGATCGTCTTTAGGCCCGTGCTCGCGGCGTCCAAAGCCCGGATGGCCGGGACGAAATTCGCGGGCTCGTCGATCGGCTGCCAGCTCGGCGAGTCGGGGCCGGTGCTGGCCTCATCTTCATCGGACAATACGATCACGGACAGCGGAGTGTCGGGGCGCAAGAATCCGCGCGACGTCGCCGGATTGAATTCGCGTTGCGCGGTCATGCGGGCGGCGGCGATCCCGCGTTCGTCCGCGCTGCCCCCCACGCCCAGTATGACCGTGGATTGAAATGCGGCGTTGGCGACCGCGACGTCGAGTCGACTATCCAGATAATATGTGCTCGCGGGCGTGCCGGCGAAGGCGATGAGGGCGCCGGCGGTGCCCGGACCGGCGCCCGACACGTCCGTCGAAGTGATCGCGATATGCCAATCCAAAGTTCCGCCGCTATATGTATTGATCGTCGAAGTGAACGAGGGAAAGCCGGATTGCAGAAGCGTTTGCTCCTCGGACATCGAAGTCGACGTGTCGATCACGAACAGGATATCGGCTTGGCGTTTGACGAAAAAATACGAGTTCTTGATCACGCCTTCGTCCGGCGTTTGACCGCTTGATGAATTGTCCAATGAGTGATGCGAGTCGTTGTCCGAGAACGACGCTTTCGCGCAGCCGATCGCGATCAAGGCGGTCCATACCAGCGACAGGTGAATCTTCTTGATAAACCCCATACCGGCCAAAGCAGCATGAACCGTGCCCGGATTCGTTCAAGAATGAGAATAAGGCGAGTCGGCTCAGGTCTTCGATCGAAGACGGGAATTCCCGGTTTCTCATCGCGGGAAAGTTCGACATTTTGTCGAAATTAACGCGACAGACAAAGAGTCGTCAAAAACCGGAAATTAGAAATTACGCGCTTTGCGGGGCCCGCGTCCACGGCCGCCGCTTCGGCGGCGACCGCCGCGCCGGCCACCTTCACGTGAGCCTTCGATCATCGCCTTGGCTTTACCGACGCCCATGATGCGCGCGTTGGCGGCGCTCTCGGAATGATAAGGATGTTCCGTCACCACTTCGACTTCTTGGCGCGTGGCCTTTTCGATGGCGGACAAATACGACTTTTCTTCCGCCGTGCAGAACGAAATCGCATCGCCCTCTGAGCCCGCGCGCGCCGTTCGGCCGATGCGGTGAACGTAGTTCTCGGGGATATTGGGCAGGTCGTAGTTGATGACGTGCGAGATGCCGTCGATGTCGATTCCGCGCGAGGCGATGTCCGTCGCCACCAAAACGCGGATGCGGTCGTCGCTAAAGTCTTTCAGGGCGCGCTGACGGGCGCCTTGCGACTTGTTGCCGTGGATCGCCGCCGCGCTGATGCGATTGCGCAGCAGCACATCGACCACGCGATTGGCCAAATGCTTCATGCCGACGAACACCAGGACCTTGTGAAGATCGCCGCTCTTCAGGACGTGAACGAGCAACTGGGGCTTTTCCTTTTTCTCGACGAACATCACGGTCTGGCGGATTTTCTCGACCGTCGTGGCCGGGGGCGTGACTTCGACTTTCTTCGGATAAGTCAGAATGGATTGTGCGAGCTTGTCGATCTCCGGCGGCATGGTGGCCGAGAAAAACAAGCTATGGCGTTTGGCCGGCAGAAGCGGCAGCACGCGCTTCACGTCGGGTAAAAAGCCCATGTCGAGCATGCGGTCGGCCTCGTCGAGCACGAAGATTTCAACCCGGTCCAGGAACAATAATTTTTGCTGAATCAAATCGTGCAGGCGGCCGGGAGTCGCGACCAGCACGTCGACGCCTTGGCGCAGATCGCGAACCTGATTGCCCTGGCCGACGCCGCCGAAAATCACCGCGTACTTCTGGCGCAAGTGTTTGCCGTAGGTTTTCAGGCTCTCGTGAATCTGAATGGCCAGTTCGCGAGTCGGGGTTAAAATCAGCGCGCGGGGACGGCTTGGAATCCGGCGCGCGGGATTCAAGTGCAACGCATTGATCATGGGCAGGCAAAACGCGGCGGTTTTGCCGGTCCCGGTTTGCGCGATGCCCAGAAGATCGTACCCTTCCAAAACGAGCGGAATCGCTTCGCGCTGAATCGGCGTCGGCGTTTCGTAACCGGTCTCTTTGATCGCTTGTTGAACGGGCGGAACCAGATTCAAATCGACGAAGCGCCCGCCGCCGGCGGAGGACGGCGTCACGGGCGGCTTCGTGACTTTGAGCGTTTCGAGGGCTTCGGGCGCGGGCTTGCGCTTGGAACTGAACAGATTGCGAAATTTCATAGGCGACCAACCTAACAGGTTCGAGCCGCTTCTGGTAACGTAATTACTTTAGAATTCCTGAAGAAATGCGTGAAAGAATTGTTGACCAAGCGCCGTTGCCACACGGTGATCTTGTACGGATCGCGCGCGTCCTGGACAAACCACTGGATATGAAATCCCTCCGGAAATTGGTCGAGCGGGTTCTCTCGACATAAGTGGTGATCGACGCCGGCGCCGTTGGGTAACTCACGAGTGTTGAGTAATATGTAAGCAATCACGGAGAATCCAATGAACCGATTCGGTATCCTGACCGCGATGCTATGCTTTTGCTTTTTTACCGCGCGGGCCGAAGCCGCGAAATCCGACGGGTCCTCGTCGAAGAAAGGCCAAAGATTTTCCGCCTTCGACGGCTACGTCGGCGCGAAAGTCGCCGCGGGCTACGGCGACTATGAAATGGGCGAACTCGACAACGGCAGTTTTCTAGAGGGCATCTGGGGACTTCGGCTGGGCGTGAAGCTCGGCCCCCTTATCGTGGGCGGCGAGTACATGGAAGGCGGCATGACGGCCACTTCGAAAAAAGAGGGCGGCGTCGCGAGCGCCGATCGTCAGACGCATCCGTTGTTCGACGATGCCAAGAACCAAAATATCAGCTGGAACTTCGGTTTGATGAAGGGCCGCTTGTTGGCGCTCTATAGCTTCTCGGGCGGGAACAAGATCCGGCTTCAGCCTTCGCTCGGGATGTCCCACTACAACTTCGACTATCAGGGATCGTCGAGCATGGTTGAGCTCAACATCCGTTTGGTCGACGAGTTGTACCTGGGCGCTTACTGGCGTATGCAGAAGTTCGATAAATATTCCTCGACCCGCGTGACGCCCGCCATGAGCGACGAGCCACTGAACCCCGCGACGACCACCGACGAATACGGACTGACTTTGAGCGTGTGGCTGCCGTTCTCGAACGCCGCCAAGCTCGGAAAATGGACTAAATGATGTAGCGGCTGTCGATCGCGCTTCCTGTGGAATCTCCATGAGAAAGGCCTTCTCAAGTACGTGCCTTTGATCAATATCGGTTTTTAACTCTCGATGCTTTCGGGGTTCAAGAGCCGGGTCGGGCGTTTGGGTTCGACCAGGGGCGCGGGCTTCGGGAGATTGCCGTGTAAAAGTCCGCGGCCGGCTTCGCTCGAGCCGCTGGCGACTTCGAGTTCGAAACGCTCCTTGTCGCGACTGCGGATATCTTCGACCAGCGCTTGAATGTCGGGCTCGGGAATCTCCATCTCGCGCAGCGCCTGGGCGCCGAAGAGCATGGCGGACTCGAAAGTCTCGCGCATCTGATAGCGGACGCCCTTCATGGCGAGTTCACGCGCGTGCACGCGGTCGTAGGTGCGGGCCATCACTTTGGTGTCGGGGAATTCGCTCATGATCAAGTCGACGATTTGGCTCGTGGCTTTCTTGTCGTCGACGCAAACCGCGATCATGCAGGCTTTTTCGGCGCCCGCGGCCCGCAACACGTCGAGCCTGGTTCCGTCGCCGTAATAGATTTTGAAGCCGAATTCGCGCGCGCTGCGAATCATCTCGGGATCCGAATCGATGATGGTGACGTCCAAGTCGCGCGCCAGGAGCAATTGACTCACGACCTGACCGAAGCGGCCAAACCCGATGAGCAAGGCCTTCGAACCGCGATCGACGGCCGGTTCAAGATCGTCGGTCGAAGAGACCGCCGCGGGCGCGAAGCGTTCGGCGGCCATGGTCGCCAGCGGCGTCAGCGCCATCGACAGCACGACGATCGCGGTCATGTTGGCGTTGACCTCGGCCGAGATGACGCCCGCTTGCGCGGCCGCGGCGTAAAGCACGAAGGCGAACTCACCGCCTTGGGCCATCAAGACCGCGCGATTCAAGGATTCGCGATGCGTGGACTTCATGAAGCGCGCGACCGCGTAGATGCACACGCCTTTGCCGACCATCATCGCGGCGACCCCGCCGAGCAAGAGCCGCCAGTTGGTGGCGACGACTTGCAGATCGAGCGACATGCCGACGCCGATGAAGAAAAGACCGAGCAAAATTCCGCGGAACGGTTCGATGTCGGCTTCAATCTGGTGACGAAACGAACTTTCAGCGAGCAGTACGCCGGCAAGGAACGCGCCCATCGCCATCGACAAGCCGCTGGCTTGCATCAGCAATGCGGTACCCAGAACGACGAGCAAAGCCGCGGCCGTCAGCACCTCGCGCGCCCGCGCGCCGGCGAGCACGCGAAAGAACGGATTGAGCAACCAGATCCCGCCCGCGATCACGGCCACGACCGAACCGAGCGCCACGCCCGCCCAGGTCCAGCTGAAGCCTTGGGTGCCGGTGGCCAAAGGCGAGAGCATCGACACGGTCGCCAGAAGCGGAACGATCAATAGATCTTCGAGCAGCAAAACCGAAACGATCTTCTGTCCATGCGGCAGACCGACGTCGCCGCGCTCGCCCAGGAGTTGCATCACGATCGCGGTCGACGTCAGCACGAACCCCATGCCGCTGATATATGAAACCGTCGGCGAAAATCCGAAAGCCATGCCGACCAAAGTCAGCGCCACGGTGCAAACGGCGATCTGCATGAAACCCAGGCCGAAGATTTCCCCGCGCAGTTCCCAAAGGTGCGAGGGCTTCATCTCGAGCCCGATGACGAACAAGAACATGACCACGCCGAGTTCCGCGACGTGCAAAATGGCTTGCGGATCGTTGAAAAGACCGAAACCGAACGGACCGATGACCAATCCCGCGGTCAGGTAGCCCAGGACGGTGCCCAGGCCGATTTTGCGGAAAATAGGGACGGCGATGACGGCCGCGGTCAGCAGAATAACCACCTGAACCAGGTGCTGGGGATCGGGAACGTCGTGATTCATTTGAAAGGTACTTTAAAGGGGGTCCAAGCCCGTGACAAACGCGAAAATAATATATTCGATTTAGCGCCCGGGAATATATTCTTTGGCGGGGACGGCGGAGTCGCCTACACTCCGCGGCTTCGATCGAAATAAGGACGGATCTTGAGTTTAAGACGCCTAATATTGCGGCGACTGGCGAAACTGGCCGCGGTCACCTTCCTGATTCTTGGCGGCGCGGGCGCGGTCGGTCTGATGGCGTTCGCGATGTCCAATCATCACGTGGCCAAGCAACTTCTGGTCAATTACCTTGAAACACTCGCGCAGGATCAAACGCTCGCGTGGGACACGGCTCCCGTGCAGCGCCAGCTCAACGACTTCGCCTCTGAATTTGAAATCGCGCTCGACGTGAAATCGCTGGTCGAGGTGCGCATCGATGATCGGCTCATCGCGAGCTACGGCAAAGCGATGCCCGAGGGCTGGCTCGATCTGGTCGTCTCGCGGAGCGAGATCCTGCCCAACGGCAAGAGCCTAGGCGTTTTCAGCCGCATCAACTTCGATTCGTACTGGTTCAATTACTTGAATGCTTTGCTCGCGCTGGCGGGCGGGTTGCTGTTCATTTTCTTCATGTTTTACCTGTTCGTGCAGAGCTCTTTGAGGGGCGCCATGCGGCCGCTGGAATCGCTGACCGACTGGATGGATCAGAACAGTCATGACTTGCGCAAGAACGACGGCGAAGTTCCGCCCATCCTGAGCGGGGCAGAGGCGCGCGAGATCCAGCGCGCTTCGCAAGCCTTGGGCCGCTACCTGCGCGAATTGCGCCGACTGCACAACGAAGAGATGCGGTTGTCGTATATCGAGGGTCAGGTGCAGACCGCGCGCCAGGTGTCGCACGATATTCGCTCCCCGCTTTCGGCCCTGAGGATGGTTTTGGCCGCGAAGAACGCGCCGCCCGCGCAAAAAGACGAATTGATTTCAAGCGCCGTTCAACGCATCACCGCGATCGCCGAAGACCTGTTGAGCGAAACGCCGGCGTCCGCGACCGGCGCCGACTTGCAAACTTTGGCGGCGGAGATTCAAAACTGCGTAAGACTCAAAAAAATCGAGCGTCCGCAAGTGGACATCGACCTCGGCGATTTTCCGTCCGATTGGAAAGTCGCGGAGTTGGGGATTTCCGCGAAAGACCTGGGCCGCATCGTTTCGAACCTGATCAACAATTCATGCGAAGCCCAAGCCAAGCGCGTCGGCGTGTTCCCTTCGGTGAGCGGGGACGCCTTTGAGATGCGCGTCCAAGACGATGGCGAGGGCATGTCGACCGAACGCTTGCGCGATCCCGGCGCGGGCCGCAGCACCAAAGCCGCGGGTCATGGACTCGGGCTCTCGAACGCCGCACGGGTGATCAGAGCCGCCGGCGGCCAACTCTCAGCCGAGCGCAATGAGCTCAAGGGCACGACGATCCGCATTTCGCTTCCCCGCGTGGACAAATCATGAACGAAGCCGCCGGCGAACATGGATTCGCGCCCGCGGGGCAATTCTCCTCAAAACGTTTATGAGTTCGCATCTGTGTCCACTCATTGCGTGGCATTGATGTTGCTGAAAACTATGCGGTCAAGGCTCTTCCGTTGCGGAGCTCAAAACACGATTGGAGAAACACCGATGACGACGCAAAGTTTAAAAGGCCGCAAAGTCGCGATTCTGGCCACCGACGGATTCGAACAAAGCGAGCTCGAGAAACCGAAGAAAGCTTTGGAGGACGCCGGCGCGGAAACCAAGGTGGTCGCGCCTAAAGACGGTAAAATCAAAGGTTGGAGGGACAAGGACTGGGGCGACAAAGTGAGCGTCGACCTGGCGCTCGACGAAGCCGACGCGTCCGCATTCGATGCGCTGCTGATGCCCGGCGGGGTGATGAATCCCGACAGTCTGCGCCTGAACGACCGGGCGGTCGAGTTCATCAAGCACTTCACGGAATCCGGCAAACCCATCGCGGCGATCTGTCACGGTCCATGGCCGTTGATCGAAACGGGTTTCGTCAAGGGCAAGACGATGACTTCTTGGCCCTCGCTCAAGACTGACTTGACGAACGCGGGCGCCAAGTGGGTCGACGCGGAAGTCGTGGTCGATCACGGCTTGGTCACGAGCCGCAAGCCCGACGATATTCCCGCCTTCAACCGTAAAATGATCCAGGAATTCGCCCAGGCGGCTCAAGGGGCGGTGGCGCCTGAAACGTTCGTGGGCGGGTTCAAATATTGGTGAGCGCCTAACGCCCGCGGATTTGCAGTTTGCCGTCCGCAAAGACGAAGTCGCCTTTTTCGTCGAATGGCAGCGAGATTATCCCCAAGCGCGCCCGTCCGTGCAGTCGATACGGGGCGGTGCCCTTGCTCAAGAAGCTCGACACCGAGCGGAACAGATCTTGGAATCGAACGACCGCGGGCAAGGTCAGCACGGCCTGGGAATTGCCGGCGACCTCAAGGCCTTTGCCGACTTTGCCGTCGGCGAGCAGCCGGTCTTCGGATTCCAGTTTGTATTCTCCGCCGTCGACTTTGAGCGCGAAGGCGTTTGGATTCTTGACTAAGAAATTGAAATTGACGTTCGCTCCGCCGACCGTCGCGCCCACCACGTCGACGGATTGGAGCTCGACGTCAGGCTCTTTGATTTTCTTCCGACCTAAAAGCCCGCATCCGACGAGCAAACAGCAGAGCGTTAAAAGAAAAACGTTTTTCATTCGCAATTCATAGCCCGTTTCCGGGCGTTCGTGCATAATTTTGTTTTCGGGAGGCCCGTGCGGTTTTTCCGGTTGGCGAAGCCAAAACGCCATGCCATCCTTTCAGACATGTCCGACGTAAAAATCAAAAATCCATCGCCGCTGGTCCGCGCCGTTTTGGCCCTTGACGCCCATTTCAGCGATCTGGTCCGCTTAGGCGCCAAGATCGAGAGTTTGGACATGGAATCGAACTTCGATTTCGAGCAGGCGCAACGTCAAATCGACCATTTCGCCAAGGCGGGGCAGGGCGTTTCGGAAGAAGTGATTCTGATGTCGAACGCGCTCAACGTGGCCCGGGCCCGCGCCGAAGCCGCGGCCCAAATCGTCACGGTC
The DNA here is from genome assembly GCA_036822295.1 of Bdellovibrionales bacterium. GTDB lineage: Bacteria > Bdellovibrionota > Bdellovibrionia > Bdellovibrionales > UBA1609 > JALHOQ01. The sequence goes on from DAISHW010000058.1 coordinate 10,433, forward strand.
AAGGCCGAGCAACTCGCGGCCCGTAAAATCGAAGTGCAGACCCGCATGGAAGAGTTCCGCGAGCTCGGCGAGAAGGTCAAAGACTTGAGCGTTTCGCTTCAACGTCTACATCGCCCCGAAGGCGCGGATGTCAGCGATGAGGATCGCGCGCGGATGGCGATGCGCTTGGCGGAAGTCGAAATGCAAATTCAACCGTTGATCGAAAAAGCCAAGTTCCTGAAAAAGGAAGCGCAAGCTTCGAACATCCGCATCTTGGAGCAAAGCGCGGATTCGCTCGGGCAAAGCCTGTTGGCCATCAGCCAGAAATTGACGGTCTTTCAACAGGGCGGTCACGCCCCTCATTGACCACGACCTCGGTCCGGTCGAAACGCCAAGGGCGTTGCCACGCGTTCAGGCGCGTTCGATGATGGTGGAAAGAATTTTTCCACCGGAGGATCGAAAATGCGTTCGTTGGTTTCCAAGCCTATAGGTTATGTCGGAGCTTTCTTCGCTTGCATCGTGATGGCGCTCACCACGGGTTGCGCGTCGGGCGGATTCAAGCTCACGCGTCAGTACGCGGGCTTCGTGAACAAGCAAATGATCATCATCCGCATCGTCTTGTACATCCTGACCAGCATCGTGTTCGCGGCGACTCTGTTGATCGACATGGTCATCTTCAACACCATGGACTTCTGGGAAGGCCGCGTGTCGGCGGGCGACTACAATTTCAACCAAGGCGAAAAGACGTTCCATGTGCGCCATGAAGTCATGCCGGGCACCGGGCTTAAGCGCTCGACGATTCAGGTTTACGGGCAAGACAAAAACCTGTTGCAGACCGTGCTGCTGAACCAAACCGCGGACGGCGGGATCGAATACTTCCTGGACGGCAAACTGCGCGGCAAGGCTCGCGATTTGGGCGGGTTACCGGTCGTCGCTTCTTACGATGCGGACGGCCGCCTGGTTTCCGATAAACTGATCATGACCGAGGTTTCTTTGCCCGCCATGCGGATGGCCGGCCGCTAGATATTTGGAGGGCCCCACGCGTGGCTCGGCTCGAAGTTTACACGGATCCGCGCCGATTCTGGGATGAGGTTTCGCCCGCGTTGGCGCAAGAAGAGGCGCGCCACTGTCTTCCGCGGGGCCTTGCGGGCTTTTTCCGTAAAGACCCGAAAAACTGCGTCTATTAAAGCGCCTTGTTCGAAGGCGCTCA
>DAISHW010000059.1:0-344 GCA_036822295.1 Bdellovibrionales bacterium
GCGACGTCAAGATCGCCGACTTCGGCTTGGTGCGGGCGATAGCGGAAGCCAAGAGCGTCGACGAAGGCACGATCGATTTCAATTGCGACGTATTTGACGCCTCGGAGACCAACGCCGCTCATGTCAAAGACGCGGCCGAGATGCTGCCGATGATGAGCGCGCGGCGCTTCGTCGCCTTTCGCGGCGTCGACGACTTAAAAGACAAGGATTGGGAAAATCTGTTTCCGCTGTTCGACAATCCGGTCGACTCGACGACGCTCGTGCTGACCGCCGAATCGCTCGACAAGCGTAAGAAGTATTACAAGAAACTCAGCGACGTCGCCGTGATCGTCGAATTGAAGCGC
>DAISHW010000059.1:443-7039 GCA_036822295.1 Bdellovibrionales bacterium
AAGTTGTCGATTGGATCGATTACCTGGCTTTTCGCCAGGGCTTGAAAGTGGGCCGCGAAGCCGCGCAGCTGCTGAAGCAATTCGTCGGCACCAACCTGACCGAAATCAACAACGAGCTGATGAAGCTCAAAGACTATTTGGGCGAGCGCACCACGGTCGAGCCGAAAGATATTTTGCAGGTCGTTTCGCAAACGCGCGTCGATCGCATTTTCGACCTGACCGACGCCGTCGGGCGCCGGGATCGGGTGACCGCCTTGCAGTCGTTGGCCAATCTGCTCGAGCACGGGCAGAGCGAAGTCGGTATCCTGGCCATGATCACCCGGCATTTCCGGATCTTGGGCCAGCTCAAAGAGGGCCAACGCGAAGGCATGACGGGCATGAAACTCAGCACCAAGGCGGGGATCCCGCAATTCCTGCTGACCCAGTACATGGAGCAACTCCGCGTTTGGGACGAGAATAAAATCGAGCGTACGTTCCAGGTGCTTCAAGAGACCGACCGGGCCCTGAAGTCCTCGTCGATTCCACCGCACGTTTGGCTGGAAAACTTCGTTCTTAAGACCTGCGGCTAGGCGAATTCCGGGGGCATTCCGCCGATAGGTAGCCATGCGATTCGTATGGCTTTTCCTGATTTTCAGTTTTTCGATGAGTGTTTTCGCGACAAAGGCAAAACCGACGGCGAAAACGAAGCGCGCCGAACGCATGCCGGCCGCGACGATCTGGTCGCGCGGCTTGCCCTCGGACATGCGCGAAGTTTTTCCCGATAAACGCATCGTGATCTTAGACGGTAAAATGCAGGACGAAGCCCGCCGGAAATCCGGATTGCTGCCGCCGAAAGAGCGCGAGGCCGTGTTCAACGCTTCGGGCGTGGCGCCCTTGGTCGCCAAGTGGGACGTCTTCGCCCGCGACGTGCTGGTGATGGACGCCCGCACGTTCCCGATGAAGACCATGCGCCGCAAGTATCCGGCGTTTTCCGAAGCGCAGATCGCAAAGCTCCAGGCGGAACTGGGGAAGACGCCGTGATCAAGCTGCTTTTGGCGTCCATCTTGTCGTCTCACGGCGCGATCTTGTTCATCGACATGAACAAGTACACGAAGAAAAATCTGGAACAAGCGGCGTGCATCCGCGGGGCCAAGGCCTCGGGGGACAAATACATGGGTTATCTCACGATCGGCCCGGGCGAAGACGCCAAGGAAAAAATCAAAATGTACGTCGCGGCCGAAATGCGGCGCAAGCCCGGGTTGAATTACGACTCCATAATCATCACGGGTGAAGACGGAACGGGTCATTTTTTCGGCGACGCGGGCGGAGACCTTTACGCGGATCAAATTCAAGAAGCGATCGCCGAGACGCCGGAGCTTCAGACGGTGGAAGCGGCGGGAACTTTCGGATGCTACCCCAATACCTGGAATGGCGCCGAGCAGTACTGGCTGAAGCCCAACCCGAACATCCAATTCACCATGGGCTTTACGGGTAAAGGGCCCGCCAACTTCAGACCGGCCAGCGCCGAGTTGATCGAACAATTCTGTCGTGAACGTAGAAAGGGCATTCAAGCGGCGAAGCAGGGACAGCTCTGCGAATTCTCGAGAACCATCGAGAAGAATCATGACACTTCATGGGGCGTGTGCGGCCGCGACCAGATCGTTTCGCCGATGTACCGGGAGAAGGGTCAAGACAAAGAGTGTTTCACGTACGCGGAGTTGAAGCGCCGCTGCCCGGAATTCGAAGCCGATCAGAAATGGCGTGACAGCTTCGCCGCTTACATGGACGGCGCCGCCGATCCGGTCACCGATGAGTCGGGCGAGGACAGCAAAGTGCGCGCGATTTATAACCGCGTGGAACTGTGGCGCGAATGCGCGAACCAGCCCGAGTTTTCGCACTTGCAAAAAGAGATTCCGGACGCGGCGACGCTGCTGCGCCTTATCAAATTCGACAAGATCAAAAAGAACATGGGGAAGGTCTATAAAAACGAAATCGCCGACTACGACGAGAAGCTTCGTCAATTGGGCATGGAAGATCTGGCGCTCGGCGACTTGAACATGGAGCGCGGTGAAATCATCAATCGCGTTTACCGCGCGATCACCAAGCTTCAGAACATGCCGAAGAAAGCGAACGGCCTGGAGACCAAACGCGTGCACCGCATGGCTCAATGCATGCGCCAGACGCTGGTGAACTTGGACATTCAATGCGTCGAATGGCGCATGACCGATATCGGCGAAAACGCGCCCGCGCCCGAAGCCGGCGCGTGTATGCGGTCGTATGACCGCAGCCAAGGCCGACTCGACGATCACTGCAAGGGCGCGCAGATGGGGGATCCGGGTGCCTACTAACGAGAAAACGTTCCAAACCGGCCGCAGACGCGTCCCGCGCCGGAATTTCGAGGCTCCGATCGGCATGCTTTTGCACGGCAAGTTCAACCAAGAACGCGCGTTCCAGGTCGGTGAGGGCGGCATGATGTTCTCGTGCCGCGCGGCCGAGTTGAAAGAGGGCGAGCAACTGGTGGTGAGCTTCTTCTTGCCGAACGGGATATTGATCATCGTGCGCGGAATCGTGCGCTCGACCATTCCCCCGAAAGGCAATGATCGGCCGCGCTACGGAATCGAATTTTTAAATTTGGAATTTCAGATGAAGCGGGAAATTCGGAACTTCGTCGCGGCCGCCACAAGACTGGACGGCCACATACAACTCTAAATTACTTAAGCGCGGAAACTTGCTTGCTCAGGCGGCTGATTTTGCGGCTGGCCTGGCGGGCGGGAACGCGGCCCTTTTGCGCGGCCTTGGCGATGGTGCTGGTGTACTCCACCAGAGTCTTGGCCGATGCGTCCTTGTCTTTGCCGGCAAGCGCTTTGCGCAGCTTTTTTTCGAGCGTGCGAACGGCGCCGAGAGTCTTCGTGTTAATAACGTTACGGCGGGCCGAGCTGCGGGCGCGTTTTTCTGCCGACTTATGGTTTGCCAATTGAGAACCTCCGGTGATTCAATAGATAATTGGAAAGACTCGGGAATATCACACACCACCAGATGACACAAGTGATCAGAAAGCACGAACTTGGCGGACTCTGAACCCACCCCCTCGCCTGAGGTAAAACGCAAAGAAAAACAATCGGTTATCCGCTCGGCCTTAAGCATGGCGGCCGGCACGTTTTCGTCGCGGATCCTGGGTTATGTCCGCGACGCCCTGATGTTTCACATGTTCGAGAGGGGCGTGACCGACGCGTGGGTCGTGGCCTTCCGGCTGCCCAATCTTTTCCGGCGTTTGCTTGGCGAGGGGTCGCTCAGCGCGAGTTTCATTCCGATTTTTATCGAGGCGCGGGCGTCTTCCGAAGAGCGCGCCCGGCATCTGAGCAACGCGGTTTTCACGATCGTATTGGCGTTGTCGGTTTTCATCAGCGTCGCGTGCTTCGTTTACATGGAGCAGATCATTGAGCTGATGGTCGACGATCCCCGCGGCTACGGCGCGATTCCCGGCAAGGTCGAGCAGACCGTGTACTTGGGGCGCATCATGATCTTTTATCTCGTGCTGGTGACGACTTACGCGTACCACATGGCGATCGCGAACACGCTCGGGCATTACTTCGTGCCCGCCATGGGGCCGACGCTGTTCAATCTGGGCCTGATCGTCTTCACCGCGTTTCGTTTCGAGCTCGGCGGGGTTCCCGGGTCTTCGCAATCCTGGGGCGTGATGGTCGGCGGGTTCTTGCAGATGATCGTCGTCGTCTGGTTGCTGGCGAAGATCGGCTATCTGCCGCGCTTGTCGTGGCGCTGGGGCGGCCGCGATGTCCGCGGCGTGTTCTTGAACATGGTGCCGGGCCTGTTCGGGCTCGGCGTTTATCAAGTGATGATTTTGGTGAACACCAAGTTCGCCGCGCGTTTGAGCGAGGGGGCGCAGTCCTATATCTACGCCGCCGATCGCATCTTGGAACTGCCGCAAGCGCTGATCGCGGTGTCGTTGGGCGCGGCTTTGCTTCCGCGTTTCAGCGATCTGCATAGCGCCGGCGAGCGCGGCAAGTTTTTGACCGAGGCCAACCAAGCCGTGCGCATGCTCTTGTATCTGTCTTTGCCGGCGGCGGTCGGCATGTACGTATTGTCCGTACCGATCACTCAAGTTTTGTTCCAACGCGGTCAGTTCACGCAAGGCGACACGCAGCAGGTCGCCGCGATCATCGAGATCTATTCGGTGTTGATGCTGTTCTCGAGCTGGGCGCGCGTCACCGCTCCGGCTTTTTACGCCCTGAAAAACACATGGCTGCCGGCGGCGGTGGCGTTGTTCGTGCTGCTGGTGCATATCGTGACCGGCAAGTACATGGTCGATCATCACGGCTTGACGGGTCTGGCGATCGCGACCTCGGCCGCGTCCATCGTGAACATCATCGTCCTGCAGACGTTCTTCTTCTTCATGATCGGGCCGCTGGGTTACGGCACGATTTTCTTGAGCGCGCTGAACCTGGTCCCCGCCTTGATCGGGCTCGGCGTGTTCGCGCACTATGCGTATCCGGCGGTCCTGGAAGTCGTCGTGTGGCGCGAGATCGCGCTGAGCGCGGTGATCGGCGCGGGCATGGTGATTTACTTCGCGTTGAGCGTCTTGTTCCGCTCCGAGACCGCCGAAAGGGTCTTCGCGATCGTTCGCCGCCGCTTCGGTTAATTCGGGTCGATCAGGATCCACTGGCCGGTGCCGGATTCGATGACGAAGTTGCTCGGTCGCAGGGATAGGTACACGCGATGGCCATCGACGATGTAATTGCGGTACACGGCGCCCCCGTCTTGCTCTTCACCGCCGAGTAGCTCCGGGGCCGCGGAGTCGACCCCTTGTAGAAACATTCTAGCGAGCTGATCATAGCGTGATTTGATTGCGCCGCGCTTTTCGGGTGGCAGACTGTACATGACCGTCTGCGCGTCGGTGCCGCGAATGTCTTCGAGCTCCATCTGCGTGGGACTGAGCCGCTTGAACCACGGAAGGCGGATGTCGGTATCCTTGAACCAACGTCTCATTTCTTCGAAGGCCTTCAGGTCATTCTCGAGCGATCTTTGCTCGTTGTAGCTTTTAATGACGCGCGCGGGGCCTCCGCGCCGGGGAATCAGTCGGTACACGTTACCGCCGGCGAGTCCGGAACCCAGGATGACGACCCGGTGGGAATTCATGATCTCGGGACTGAACGGGCCGATCGCGACCTGGCGGCCTTCGTTAACCGGCGCGAAGAGCGCGTCGCCGCAGCCTGCCGCAAGCTTGCCATCCTTTACGGTGAGATCACCGGCCATGCCGTTTAAGGGCAGGCAAGTGGCAAAAAGAATGACACTGATGATCCGGGTCATCGCATTGGCTCCTTATCAGGAAGGGATTGCGAGTTTCGTGCCTGGATTTGGCTCACGGGCAAGGGCGGTCCGTGCGATAATGCTTCTACGCTTTCGCGGCTTTCCAATATTTTTCCTTGTCTTCGGCGGCAAGGTCCTTCCAGTCGCGGCCCTCGGCTTTCACGAGTTCCTGCATTTTTTCGAAACGTTTTTCGAAACGCAGGTTCGTTTTTCTTAAAGCTTGTTCAGAATCGACGCCGAGCAAGCGAGCGGCCTGGACGACCGAGAACAACACGTCGCCGAGCTCGCTTTCGATGCCGGCATGATCTTCGGCATCGACGGCTTCGCGGAGTTCCGCGTTTTCTTCATCGACTTTGGCGAACGCTTGGTCGGCGGTGTCGAAATCGAAGGCGAGTTTCGTGGTCTTCTCGCCGATCTTGTGCGCGCGGAGCAGGGCGGGCAATCCTTGCGGGATATCGAAGAGCTTGTCGGGTTTGCCTTTGGCTTTTTTCTCGGCGGCTTTGATTTCGGCCCAATTGGTGAGCACTTGTTCCGAGGTGTCGGCCTTGGCGCTGGCGAACACGTGCGGGTGACGCCGCACCATTTTTTCATTCAAGCCCTGAATGACGTCGAAGATGTCGAACGCGCCGGCTTGGCGGGCGATCTCGGAATGCAAGACGACTTGCAAAAGCACGTCACCGAGTTCGTCGCGCAACGCCCGCGCGTCGTTTGAGTCGATGGCCTCGGCGAGTTCATGGGCCTCTTCGATCGCGAAGCGGGTCAGACTTTGGTGGGTCTGCTCTTTGTCCCACGGACAACCGTCAGGACCCCTGAGCGACTCCACGACCTTTAGCAGTCCAGCGAATTCCCGCAAATTTTCCGGGGCTTTGGGCATGCGCGCCACCTCTCCCAATATCTAGGAAAGGCCAAGTCTTAGCACGATTTCATGATAATATTGATCGCTTTTGCCGAAAATAAGAGTAGTACAACCCGAAAAGCAGCATGGATAAACGTAAGAGCCTGTTCAAGAAAAACAACGACGAAGTGCATTGGCGGTCGCGCTACATCGATCCGTCGCGCCGCTTTACGGAATTCGTCCGCGACTTGAAATTCGAGCAGACGCTTTTCGGCCAGGGACTGCAGGCGCTCGACGAGCGTTTCAACCTGCGCACCTGGGCTTACATCTTCGTGTTCTGCCTGGTGTTGTCGTTCGTGATCTTCTGGGACGTCGACGTTTTCCACGAAGTGAACATGGGCGACGTGGCTCCCGCCGACATCAAGTCGCCGATTTCGTTCCAGATGGTGGATGAACT
>DAISHW010000059.1:7060-11286 GCA_036822295.1 Bdellovibrionales bacterium
CCGAACACCTATGAGCAACTGATCAATCGCGTGTACCGCAGTTTCCGCCGCATGCGCCGCGAGGTGAAGACGATCCGTTGGCCGACCCACCACGCCCAGCGCGAGCAAGAGATCAAGGACTTCAATCAGTTCAAGCCGGTGTTCGAAAAAGAGCTCGGCGTCGAGATTCCCGACCGTTTGTTCGAATGGCTGACCGAGAACCGTTTCGCGGCGCCTTTCGAAAACATTCTGATCCGCGCGATGGTGAAGTGGTCCTCGCGCCGGATCATGGACGGGCAGGCGACGTTGTTTCGCGGCCCCGATTCGCCTTTGCTCGTTCGCGTGGTGGGCGGCGAGCGCGGCTCGGTGAACGAAGAGTTCACTTTGCGCCGTGACGAGGTGCACGACATCAAGAAGCTGAGCGAGTTCGATTTGGCGGGCGTGATGGGCGCCGAGCGCTTGGATGCGCGCGATCGCCGCGCGGCTTTGGATCTGTCGCATCTGCTGATCGTCCCCAATCTGACGTTCAACCGCCAAGAGACCCTGGATCGCCGCCAGAAGGCGCGCGATGCGGTTTTGCCGGTGCAGGTTTCCATCCGTAAGGCGCAGACGATCGTCAGCGCGGGATCGGTGATTCAGCCCTTGCAAGTGTCTTTGATTTCGGAATTGAACAAACTGCGCAGTTCGAAGCACACGGATTTCGTGTCGGTCGTGGTGGCGTTCTTGTTCGTGATCCTGGTGACGGTGTTCTTCTCGTATTTGCGCCGCGCGATCAGTCACCGCATTCAACTGGGCGTGAAGGACATCTACGCGATGGGCACGGTGGTGATGCTCACCGTGCTGATGATGAAAATGTACATGTTCATCACGGACGCGGCCTTGATCAACAAGACGACGTCGATCCCCACCAACTCTTTGCTGTTCGCGGCGCCCGTGGCGGCGGGCCCCATGCTGGTCGGGCTGATGATCACGGCGGGCGAGATCGTTTGGTTGTTCACGATTTTTTCGGCCATCACCTTGGCGTTCATGGTCGACGGCGATTTCAATTTCATTTTCCTGCTGGTGACCGCGATCGGCGGTATCGCGGCGGCGCGCGGCGTTCATTCGTGCACGAAGCGCAACGACATCTACCTGGCCGGCGTGCGCACGGGGTTGGTGAACGCGGCCGTTCTGGGCGTCGTGACCTTCTTGCAACGCTCGGACGAGTCGTTGCTGACCATGCTGGCTTGGAATATCCCGCTCGGGTTCTTCGGCGGATTGCTGTCGGCTTTGGTGACGATGGCTTTGATTCCGTTGTTCGAGACGCTGTTCAACTACACGACCGACGTGAAGCTGCTCGAACTCTCGAGTCTGAATCATCCGTTGATGAAGGACATGATCGTGAAGGCGCCCGGCACCTACCATCATTCGCTGGTGGTGGGCTCGATGTGCGAGGCGGCGGCCGAAGAGATCGGCGCGAATCCGTTGCTGGCGAAGGTCATGGCGTACTACCATGACATCGGCAAGATGGAGCACTCGCAGTACTTCATCGAGAACCAGCGGCAGGGCAACAATCCTCACGATCATATCTCGCCGCATATGTCGAAAACCGTGTTGATCGCCCACGTGAAGGACGGCGCCGAGATGGGCCATAAATCCAAACTCGGCAACGCCATCGTCGACGGGATTTTGCAGCATCACGGGACGACCTTGATCAGCTACTTCTACAACAAGGCGCTCGAGGAGCAGGATGAGGACATCGATACCGTTCAAGAAGAGGACTTCCGTTATCCGGGCCCGAAGCCGCAGTTCAAAGAAGCGGCGTTGCTGATGCTCGCGGACTCGATCGAAGCCGCCGCCCGCTCTTTGGACGAGCCGACGCCGGGCCGCTTGAGCTCGCTGGTTCGCAACATCATTCAGAGCAAGTTCCTGGACGGGCAGCTCGAGGAATGCGATTTGACCCTGAAAGACTTGAGCATCATCGAAGAGAGCTATCGTCGCGTGATCTTGGGCATCTATCACCAGCGCATCGACTATCCGACCTCGCACCCTCCGCGTCTGCCACCGGCTTTGCCGCCGGGATCCGGCTTCGCGCGTTCCGCCAAGAAAAAAGGCGCTCACGCCACATGAAGCTTTTGCTCGTGAATCAAGCGCCGCGCGACCGCGTGCCCGGTAAATGGCTGGGGCGTTGGCTGCGCGCCTTGAGTTTGGAGTTGAAGCGTCGCCGCCTGGCTTCGTTGGGTCGCGCGGAATTGGTGTGCGTGTTCGTGAACAGCGCAGAGATGCGCCGTTTGAACGCGCAGTTTCGCGGCAAGAACTACGCGACCGACGTTTTGAGTTTTCAGACGGGCGATCCTTCTTGTGTGGGTGAGTTGGTTCTATGCCTGCCCGTGTTGCGGGCCCAGGCGAAGCGCATGGGCTTGAGCGAGCGCGGTGAGTTGGGTTACATGGTCGTTCACGGCGTCTTGCATTTGCTGGGTTTCGATCACGAATCTCGCGAGGGCGAGATCGAGATGTTCGCTTTGCAGGACAGCGTGTTCGCGGCCGTTGAGTCTAAGGTCGGCTATCGTTAGCGATGGCGGCAGCCCTCTTGAATTTGGGTTCTCACGCGGTGAAAGCCTTCGCCGAACCAATTTCTCCAGGTCTTTTTGAAGATCGTCCATTTGTCGGCTTTCGAGAGTTCGCAGTAGCCGCCTTTTAAGTAACATTCGACGTGCGCGCTTTGGCTGCGCTCTTTGACGTTCGCGCACGTGAGCTGCGGGTCCTTGAGATGCTCGATCAGGCACTCGCGGATTCGTTTGAGGGTCTGCTGGCCCGCGGGCGTAAAGTCCGCGGTGCTGGCGTGGAACAGGCGGCAGTACTTGTCGCCGAAGCTGACCAGGTATCCGTCGTTCGCGCAGGCGAGCTGCGCGGACTTCGCCGGGTACGCGTCACACGGGTTGGGGGTGGCGGTCGCGTGGGTGAGCGGTGCGAACGTGAGCGTGAGCGTGAGTAGGGTGGATGCGGACATGGCACTGAGAATCTATGCGTGAATCGGGGAGACGTAAAGGGTCTTCGTGCCGGGTGAGTTATTTCGCCTTGCCCACCGGGTGGCCATCTACCCGGAACTGGAACAAGAAATACGGTGGCACGCAGGCTCCCTTGTTCGCGTCGTAACTTTCGGCGCAGATATAGTCATCACGGCACGGATTGTCGGCATCACAGCCACGTAAACCCACGCCGGCCGAAAACTCCCTCAAACACACGACAAAGTTTTTGCCCGAGCCCACGCACGCGTTGAAGCCGTTGGCCGCGGCCGGTAGCGCGCCGCACACGGCCTGGCCCGGCAAATTGTCGCAGGTCTTCGTGCGCAGGCTACCGGCCGGGAATCCACCCGTGCTCTTGCCGGGCTCCGCGCTTTGCGGAGAGGTCACGTAGCGCCCGGGATCCGGGTTCTTGGTGCGGTCCGAAGCCTTGTAGCGATCGTCTCCGAACCGGCGTGTGGTGACGACGCCACGCTCGAGCGCGTCGCCGATTTCGAGCCGGCCGTCGGGAACGCAGACGCCCATGCCGATCTCGAAGCGGCTGTCGTGCAGCGTCTGGCAGCGCAGGCCCGCGGCGCACGTCCAAGAGGCGAAGCTCGCATCGGCGCCTTTAAAGCAGTGCGCGCCCCAACCGTCGTACAGCCCGCGTCCCACGAGCTCGCGCGAGCGTGACTCTTGCGGACGACTCGAAAAGCCGCGTGAGAAATCGGGCGACTGGTTCAAGGCAAATGCCGCCACGATGTCTTTGCGCCGGGGCAGATCGCCGAAGAAGTGGGTCGAGCCCGGAACGAAGACCGAGTTGCCCGGATATTTCAGTAAAGGATCGCGGCCCATAAAGTGAAAGCCTCCGATGGCGCGCGTCTGGTGGCAGCCGATGCACGTGATGTCGCTGGCGCGGCGGTGGAAGCCGTCGACGGAGCGGATGTTCCGCAGACTCTGTCCGGCCAACGCTTTTTCGATTTGCTCGTCGCTGAACATTTCGAAGAAAGGCCTGTTGAAAGAGCGCGATTGACCGCCGGGCGCGACCGAAAAGGCGCGCTTCGCCAGGTACTCCTCGGGAATCACGATCGTGCCCGCGTCGAACCGGCGCAAAGTCTCGGGCTGGAAGAACCATTCGGTGAACTTCGCGCGCAGGTCTTTGGATTTCAAGATGCGATCGCGATCGATCATGTTTTCCAGCGTCGCCTCGCGGAAGGCGCCCGCCGCGGCGTCGAAATCGAAAACTTTGAACAGATACTCGACATG
>DAISHW010000060.1:0-5197 GCA_036822295.1 Bdellovibrionales bacterium
TCGAGTTGCACCTTGATGATATCGGCTTGGTCGACCACGTGGTTGTTCGTGACGATCAGGCCGTCGTCACGAATGATGAATCCCGTTCCCAAACACTGCTGCGGCATTTGTTGGCGCGGGCCCATGAACTGTTCGAACATGTCGAAGAAGGGATCGCGATAAGGGTCGCGCCCGCCGCCGCCGGGGCCGCCCCGAGCGCGGTACGTGGTGAAGATGTTGACCACCGCGGGATTCACGGCTTTGGCCAAGGTCGTGAACAGACCCGCCGGCAACGGATCCGAATCTTTCAGGCGCGGCAGAGTCGTCGTTTGCGTCTGCGCATAGATGAACATGCCGGAGCCGAGTCCGAACACCAACGCGATGAACGTCTTCATAAATTCAGCCCTTCTGTGAAACCGTGACGAATTTGAGTTGCAGGTCGCTGACCACGCGATCCAGGAAAACTTGCTCTTCTGGCGTCAGGTTGTTTTTCGTCTTTTCCTTGAGCATCGCGAGCATATCGATGTTGAATCTGGCCACGTCGACGTCTTTCTCGATTTGACCCGTGTGCGGATTTTTCTCTAAACCCATGGCCAGCACGGCGCTCGACGCCATCGACAAAATCAAAGTGGAAAAGGTGCACGGCAGCGAATCCGACGACATAAGCAAGTCCTCCGGGAAATGAATTTGCATTTCCCGCCCGGCCAAAAGCAAGTGAATTCAATTTAATATTCTAAAGCGGATAACGGCCCGTCAGGCGCCGAATACGTGAGCTCAGCGAGGGCTGCAAAGTGATGCGATCGAAAACATGATTTTTTTGTAACGGGCTCACGATGCACATGTGCGCGAACACCCAAGGGTCGCGCCAAGGCATGGTTTGGGCGTAGGCGTCCATCTTCCACAAGGCGCGCGCCAGATCCTCGGGGGAGGTCAGCAACCTGGCCGTCTCGCGGTCGAGTTTCTCGAAATCGCGGCGACTCATCAGCGTCCATTGCATCGCCCACATGAACGGGCGTATGAACGCCGCGGCCAAAGCCGGCGTCCAACCGAAGACGAAGGCGAACGCGCGCTCGATCCCGCGGCCCAACCGGTAGAGCAAATCCAGGACCGCGCCGACCCAGTAATTCAAAATCGTTTGCGCGCGGCGCGCGGCCACCATTTGGAACGTCAAAGCGGCTTCAAGCTCCCCCGCGGTCAGCAATTTCAACGCGCCTTCGGTCACGTACAGGCGGGTCGCGTACCCCGACCGCGCGTAAGAAAAAATCTGCGCCGACGGCTGCGAGAGCAAGAACACGCGCGGCTCCCGCACGGCGAATTTCTCGCTCAAACGATGAACGATTTTTAATAAACCCCAGGGGTCTTGCCCCTCTAGACGGTGACTCTCCAGTCGGGAAAACGAAAGAATCTGGTCATAGGTCAACAACAGAAAATTAATGCTCAGCGCAATCGGCGTGAGCCAGAGCCATTCTTCGCGATCGGTCCATTGCCACGCGGCCCACATCCAAGCCGCGTTGGCCAAAGCCAAAAACAGGCCCGCGCGCCATTTCGGATTCACCCAAGATTTCAACAATTGACCCTCGCCATCGTCAGTCCGAATAGTTAAACTAAAAAATCGGAAAAGGACAAGGAGTCAAACGTGGATTTCAACCTGATGGCGCTCAATGAAACGATCAAAAAAGAGAGTCAGTTCGTCGACCGCATGCTCAAGGAAGTTTCGAAGGTCGTCGTGGGCCAGCGGGAGATGCTCGAGGGCATCATGATGGGTTTGCTCACCGGCGGGCACGTGTTGCTCGAGGGCGTGCCGGGCCTGGCGAAGACGCTGACCATCGCTTCGGTGTCGAAAGCGATTTCGCTCGGTTTTCAAAGGATTCAATTCACTCCGGATCTTCTGCCGACCGACTTGATCGGAACGATGATCTTCAATCCGAAGACGGGCGAGTTCGCGCCGAAGCAAGGTCCGATCTTCACCAACATCGTGCTCGCGGACGAGATCAACCGCGCGCCCGCCAAAGTGCAATCGGCGCTGCTTGAAGCGATGGCCGAAAAACAGGTCACGATCGGCGACACGACGTATCCGCTCGACAAGCCTTTCCTTGTGCTGGCGACGCAGAACCCGCTCGAGCAAGAGGGCACGTACCCGCTGCCGGAAGCGCAGATGGATCGTTTCATGTTCAAGATTCTGGTGAACTACCCGAAGCGCGGCGACGAGATGGAGATCTTGAACCGCATGGCGAACGACAATCAGCCGCAGATCGAAACGGTGATCTCGCGCGAGGATCTGCTGCGCGCCAAAACGGTCGCCGACCAGATTTACGTCGACGAGAAAATCAAGAACTACATCGTCGAGATCGTGATGACGACGCGCGAGCCGAAGGAACACGGTCTCGCGCAAATGGTGCCGCTCATTCAGGTGGGCGCGAGCCCCCGCGCGACGATCAGCCTGACCCGCGCGGCGAAGGCGCACGCGTTCATCCGCGGCCGCGGATACGTGACGGCCGACGACGTGAAGGGGATCGCTTATCACGTGCTTCGCCACCGTTTGATCCTGACTTACGAGGCGGAAGCCGAAAACGTGAACACCGATACGGTCATCAAAGAAATTCTAAATCACATCGAGGTCCCGTAGTCCGTGAGTCTGCCTCCAGAGCTCCTTAAGAAGATCAAGCTGCTGGAGATCTCCACGCGGCGCAAGGTGAACAACATGTTCATCGGGGAGTACCATTCGGCCTTCAAAGGGCAGGGCATGACGTTCAGCGAATTTCGCGAATATGTGTCGGGCGACGACGTGCGCTCGATCGCCTGGCCGCTGACCGCGCGCACGGGCAAGGTTTACATCAAGAAATACGACGAAGAGCGCGAGATGACCGTGATCCTCGCGGTCGACGTGAGCGGCTCGCAGGATTTCGGCAGTTCGCGGTATTTCAAGGGCGAGGTCGCGGCCCACGTGGCGGCCCTTTTGAGTTTCACCGCGGTCGGCAACAAGGACGCGGTGGGATTGCTGCTGTTCTCTGATCAAGTCGAACTTTTCGTTCCGCCCAAGAAGGGCCGCGGACAAGCGATGCGGCTGCTGCGCGATTTGTACTATCATAAGCCCGCGTCCCGCGGGACCGACATCGCGGCGGCGCTCGACCACTTGCAGGGCGCTTTGAAGAAGAAAGCGCACATCTTCATCATCAGCGATTTCATGGGCCAGGGGTTCGAATCGTCCTTGCGGCGTCTGAGCAAAAAGCACGACACGGCGGCCGTCGTTCTCGAAGACAAACTCGAGCGCGAGATTCCGTCTTTGGGCCTGGTGGATTTCGAAGATCCGGAAACCGGCGAAACGGTTTGCGTCGACACTTCGTCGCCGGTCTTCAAGCGCGAATACAAAGCCTACTTGGATAAAATGGCCGCGCAACGCGCCCTGGAACTCAAGCGCGCGCAAGTCGATCAGATCTTCATTCCAACCGACGGCGACATCGTGACGCCGCTGTTGCGCTTTTTTCAACGCCGGAGCGGCCGATGAGCGCGCCCCTTCCCGTATGGCGGTGCACGTTCGTCGAGAGCGCCAAGGAATGGCCGCTCGACAATCTGACCGTCGGCGCGCATTTCCGCCTGGGGTGCGAGGGCGACATTCCCGTCGAATGGACGCCCGATCAGCCGGTGCGCGTGGATTTCGCCAAGAAGGAAGACGGCTACTCGCTGCATATTTTGAAAAGCGAGACGCTGGAGCCGCAAAAAGCCACGTTCCTGGTCACCGGCTACAAAGCGGGCCAGCACGCGCCCGAGTACATTCGTCTCACGCAAGACGGAAAGGGTTTTGAGGTCGCCAAGCCCACTTGGCAGATCCGCTCGGTTTTGAACCCCCAGGAACAGCCGCAACCTTTCCCGAGTTTCGGTCCGTGGGCCATTCCGCCGCCGCTGTGGATCTTGATCGCGGTGGGGGCGGTGATTTTGCTCCTTGCCTTGGCTCTTTGGCGCTTTTTGCGCCGTCGCCGGCAGCGCGGCCGCATGCTCGCGGAATTGGAGCGCCACCGGACGGCGATGCCCCCGGTCCACCAGTTTTATCGCGATTCGCGTCAGCTGCATCGCCGCTTGGCGACCGCCAAATCCGTGGAAGAGCTGAAGGCTTTGAGCGACGATTTGGATCGCGAGTTCCGTTTGTACTTGCTTCGCCGCTTTCAGATTCCGACCCTGGATTGGTCGGATCGCGAGATCTTGACCGATCTGCGCAAGCGCCATCGCAAGGTCTACAGCGTCGCCGGTGAACCGCTGCGCAAGACTTTGCGCGAACTTCGCCGCCTGACCACGCAAGAACAAATGCTCCTGGTCGACGTCGAGCAGCTCTACCGCATGAGCCTGGACGCCGTTGAAAGAACCGAGGCCGCGAAATGACCGTATGGGCGTCGCCATGGGCCTTCGCGCTTCTGATTCCGGTCGCGGCCCTGGCGTTTTGGCTATGGTGGGCGCGTTCGAAACGCGTGGCGACCATGCAGTTTTCGCAACTCAAGGGGTTCTTGCAGGTGCACCGCGGGTATCGCGCGCGGCTCAGCTGGTTGCCCCTGGCGCTCAAGATCGTCGCGATCGCGCTCGCGGTGGTCGCTCTCGCGCGCCCGCAAAAAGCCGACGTGAAGATCAAACGCAACGTCGAGGGCATTGATATCGTCATCGTCTTCGATATCTCGGACTCGATGCTGATCGAGGACATGCAGCCCGAGAATCGACTCGAGGCCGCCAAAGAGACCATCGCCAAGTTCATCAAGGGCCGCGTGAGCGACCGGATCGGCCTGGTCGTGTTCTCGGGCGAAAGTTACACGCGCGTGCCGATGACGCTCGATTATCCGCTGCTGCTCAAATCGGTGAGCGAGATTCAAACGGCGCGCAACATCAAAATGGGGACCGCCATCGGCGTGGGGCTCGCCAACGGCGTCGCGCGCCTGAAGGACTCGACCGCGAAGAGCCGCGTTTTGATCTTCATGACCGACGGTGAGAACAACACGGGCACCATCGATCCGGAAACCGCGCTCGACATCGCCAAAGGTTACGGCATCAAGATCTATTCGATCGGCATGGGCAAGGACGGCGATGCGCAATTGCCCGTGGCGGTCGAAGACGTGTTCGGTCGCAAGGTGAAGCGCTATCGCCCCATTCATTCGTCCGTGAACGACGAGTTGCTCGGCAAGTTCGCCAGCGAGACGGGCGGCAAGTACTGGCGTGCCACCACGGGCGGAGCGCTTCA
>DAISHW010000060.1:5207-11118 GCA_036822295.1 Bdellovibrionales bacterium
AAAAAACCCGATATCGGGACTCCGCAGTCCCCGCTTCACGGGGACCTTTATCCGCCGTATTTGAAATGGGCGGTGATCATGTACATCTTGGCGACGTTCGTGGGCGGCACCGTGCTCAGAAAGGGGCCCTAGATGTTCGACTATCGTTTCGAGGATCCGGCGGCCTTGCAACTCTTGTGGCTCGTGCCGCTCGTCGTGTTCTTGATCTGGTGGACGGCCCGCCGCACCGCGGGCGTGATCGAAAGGCAGATGAATCCGAAGATCGCGGCGTTTTTGACCCGCTCGGTTTCCCCGGGTCGGCGCAAATGGAAAAACATCTTGCAGTGCCTGACGCTCGCGCTCTTCGTCTTTTCCCTGGCGCGGCCGCAGTCGGGTGAAGGCAAGCAAAAGGCCAAGAGCGAAGGCTTGGAGATCATGCTCGCCGTCGACGTTTCGAACAGCATGCTGGCCGAAGACGCGCGTCCTTCGCGTCTGGAACTCGCCAAACGCGAGCTCTCGCGTTTCATCGATCGCCTGGGCGGGGACAAGGTCGGTCTTGTCGCTTTCGCGGGCTCGGCGATCTTGCTTTCGCCCCTGACGAACGACAAAGCGGCGTTGAAGATGTTCTTGGAATCGCTCACGCCCGATTCCGTCGCGACTCAAGGCACGGACTTCAAGCGCGCCATCGACGAATCGTTCCGCGCCCTTCAGCGCGGGGGCACTGAGAGCGACGAACAACAAAAGGTCACGCGCGTGATCGTGCTCGTCTCGGACGGTGAAGAGACGGAAAAAGGCGGACTCGACGCCGCCGAAAAAGCCACGGCCGACGGCGTAAGGATTTTCACTCTGGGAGTCGGCACCGAGCAGGGCGGACAAATCCCGGTCCGCGATCGCGACGGCAACTTGGCCGGTTATAAGCGCGATACGAAAGGGCAAGTCGTCGTCACGAAATTCACGGACGAGGCGATGAAGGCCCTGGCGCAAGCCGGTCAAGGAAGCTATCAGCATGTCACGTTCGGCGGCGACGCCGTACAGCTCCTGCGCGCCTCGATCGACCGGCTTGAGAAAGCGCAGTTCGATTCACTCGAGGTCAGTCATTACAACGAACACTATCAAACCTTCTTGTTTGTCGCGATCTTGCTGGCTCTTTCAGAGCTGGCGCTGGGCGAGCGCAAGCGCGAGGGTCGAATTTGGCGGGGGCGATTTGAAGCGCCGATGGATTGAAGTCTTATCTCTGATTCTCGCCTTGGCCGGCGCTCAAGCGAGAGCCACGGGGCTTGAGGCCTATCGCCGCAATCGCGACGGGGTCGAGAAGTACAAAGCGAAGTCTTATTACCAGGCCCATCAAGAATTCCTGCGGGGCCTGGAGGACGACCCGCTCAACTTCGCGCTGCATATGAACATGGGCTTGACGTTCGAAGCGAATGAAGAGTGGGCCAAAGCCGAGCAGGTTTACAAAGGCGTGCTCGGGATGCTGCCGGGCGATGCGCCCCGCCGGTTCGAAGTGCTCTTCAACCTGGCCAACGTGCAAGCGAAGAACAAGAAGATCGACGAAGCGCTCGCCAACTACCAGGCGGCTCTCGAGATCCAACCCGACTCCCAAGAAGTGAAAACCAATATCGAACTGCTTTGGCAGGGCGGCGGCGGCGAGGGTGAAGGCGAGAGTAAGGATCAGCAAGGTCAGGATCAGAAGGAATCCAAGGACGGCCAGGGCAAGCCCGAAGAGAAAGACAAGGGGCAATCCCCGCAGCAGCCGAAAAAGCAGCAGCCCAAGCCCTTCAATAGCGAAAATCTGACTCCGCAGGACGTGAAAAAGATCTTGGATGAAATTAAGAATCAAGAGCAGGGTATCCGCGCCCAGGAATACAACAAGGGCGCCAAAGAGGCCCCGCGCGGGAAGGATTGGTAGATGTTTTGGGCGTTCGCGCTTTCAGTTTGGATCGGTTTGGCTCCGCACGCTCAAGCGGCGGAAGGCGTGAGCGTGAACGCGACGGTCGATCGCAACCAGATCGGCGTCGGCGACGCGGTCAACCTGGTGATCTCGATCAGCTCCGAGAAAAGCATCACGGTCGAGGAGCCGAGCTTGCCGGACATCAAAGGCATGGAGCTCGTCAACACCTCGACGGGGGTGGAAACGCGAAGTTCCTACAGCGGCGGGCGTTTTGTGACCGAGCAAGCGCGCACGTTCAACTACATGTTGGTGGCGCAAGCGCAGGGCGATTTGAAAATCCCCGCCTTGAGCGTGCGGGTCGACGGGCAAACTTACCAGACCAAGCCGATCGATATCAAAGTGAGCGGTCAGCGGGGCCGCCAGGGCGGCTCGCGCGGTCAACCGATCGATCCCTTCGGCATGCTCGATGAAGCCGATGAAGAGCTTTTCAATCAGCTCTTGCGCCGCCAGGTTCCCGGCGGCGGCGCCCAGCCGAACGTGCAGCCGTTCAATCCCAACGAAGCCTTCTTCATTCAAAGCGACACCGACAAACAAAAGGCTTACGTCGGCGAGCAAGTGACCGCGAATTTTTATCTCTACACGCGCGGCAATATCCGCGACATCGACACTTTGAAATACCCTTCGCTCAAAGGTTTCTGGAAAGAAGAGATCGAAATGGCGACGCGGTTGAATTTCGAGCAAGTCGTGTTGAACGGCATTCCCTATCAGCGCGCTCTGCTCGTGTCGTACGCGCTGTTCCCGATCAAAGCGGGCAAAGCCATCGTCGATCAATACAAGGCCAAATGCACCGTGATCACGCCGTCGTCGTTCGGATTCGGCAGGCCTTACCAGTTCACCAAAGCCAGCCGTCCGCTCGATATCGAAGTGCGCGACGTTCCCGCCGAGGGCCGGCCGCAGAACTTCACGGGCGCCGTCGGCCGCTACAAACTCAGCGCGAAGTTCGAGCCGCCGACCGGCACCACCAATCAGCCGGTGACTTTACGCATTCGTTTCGAGGGGCAAGGCAACGCCAAGCTGATCGAGCTGCCGAATCTCGGCTTGCCGCCGACGTTCGAGCTTTACGATCAGAAATCGCAAGCCAAGTTCATGAAGGACGGCACGAGCTACAAAGAGTTCGAAGTTCTGATCATTCCGCGCGAGCCGGGGGTATTCCAGATCCCGGCGATCGCGATGGCCGTGTTTGATCCCGAGACCGCGAAGTTCACGAGCGTGGCTTCGCAGCCCTTGACGTTGACTGTGACAGGCGCGGGGGGCGGAGTTCCGGCCGTCGCCGCGGGCGCGGGACCCGTTCAACCGCAAGCGCCCGCGGGGCCGGCGCTGCCGTCGCTGGCGACCGATCTGGACGACGTGAAAGCGGCGCGGACGCGTGAAGTCGCCGTGACGGTGGCCCTGTTCTTGGCGGCGTTCGGTTTCCTGGGGGTCACCGGATGGCGGCGGTTGAAAACGCGCGACAAAAAGGTCGGCGTTTCGATCGTGCTCAAGCGGCGGTTGAGATCGATTCGCGAGTTGGCGGGAAAAGGCGAGTTCCGCCGGGTCGGCGTCGAGTTGACCAACGCGACCTATTACGTCCTTGGCCAATTGACCGAAGAGGGCGGAGCGAATCAGGAACTCTCGAGGTTGTTGGAAAAAACGCCGCCGAGTCTAAGACGTGAATTGGCCGAACCCATGCAAAAGCTGCTCGCCAGCTGCGAAGCTTTGAGCTTCGCGCCCGAAGCCATGATCGGTGACATGAAGGACAAAGCCAAACTCCAAGCGCTGATCGCGGAGTTTGAGCGCGTGATGAACCGGGCCATCGCGCTGGCCGAAATTTAAAACCCGAAGGGGCGTTCGTTATGAAACGAAAACTCACCGCGCTCGCGGTCGCCGCGAGCATGACTCAATCCGCGTTCGGCGCGAGCGTTTCGGTCGTGCAGCTCTCGATCGATCAATCGGTCGAAGCCCCGCGTTGGATGTACGATTCGACCGCGAAGGTCAAGGGCGGACCCTTGATCGTCGCCATGGTGGCGGCCAAGCAGGCGATGCTCAAGAACGATCGCGCCAAATGCCTGGGTTCGCTGACCACGGCGTCGAAGCTCGGGGCTTCGCTCGGGCCATGGATCACTTTGAATCAATTGGCCTGCGCGATGATGGGGGACACCAAGGGCCGTGTCTCGGCATCGGCCCTTTCGCAAGCGCTTGCCAGGCTTGAAGGACAACCGCGTTGGTTGACCTTTGGCCCGGCGGTTCCGCAGCTCAGGCAGTCGTACACCGCCGGATTGATCGCGCTCGCCGAGGCGCAGAGCAAGACCGATCGCAAGGGCGCGTGGCGCACCTTGGATAAACTGCAGCAAGTGAAGTCGTGGCTCTCGAGCGATGACCGCGCCAATACCTATCGCTGGGCCGGTGAGCTGGCGTTCGTCGAACAGAATTTGACGGCCGCGCAAGATTTCCTGCAGCGCTCGCTCAGCGAAAAGGAAAGCGCCGAGGTCCGCACGCGCGTGGAGTCGATTCGCTCGACCTTGCTCGGTAAAAAGAAGCCCGCGCCCGCGGCGCCCCAGACCGCGCCGTCGACGGACGACTTGGGCATTTCGGACGAAGAAAAAGAGATCTTCGCCCGCATGAACCGCGCGTTCGAATCGCAAGACTATGTTTCGGCGATCGAAGACGGAGTCGAGCTCATTCAAAAGTTCCCGGGCAGCCGGCGCGCCAACGAGTCCGCGGACCGGGTGCTGGACATATACCTGACAGTCTCGGGCCGCACCGAAGAGAAGTTCCGCCATGTGCGCGAGACCATGGTCAAAGAGATGCGGAAAGTGGACGGCGGCCGCATGGCGCGTTGGGCGAACAACGCGTACGCGCGCGGCAACTACCTGGACGCGCTCGCGCTCAGCGAGACGAGTTACGCGAAACTCGCGGGCCATCCCGACGGCACCAAAGTTCTGCTGCTCGCCGGAAAGTCGGCGCTCGCGGCGGGTGAGTATGTGGATGCGCAGACGCATTTGGAAGACCTGCTTAAGCGTCACGGGGGAACCGACGAGGCCGCGGAGGGCACGTTCCGCCTGGGGCTTCTGGAGTTTCGCCGAAAACGTTATCCCCAGGCGGCGGCGTATTTCGAGCGCTTGCTCGCGCTGAGCGCCGGCAAAGACTACGAATACCGCGCGCTTTACTGGCAGTGGCGCGCGCAGCAGAAGATCGACAAGACCAAAGCGTCGGCCTATGCGGCGCCGCTGATCGAGAAGTATCCCCTTTCTTATTACGGTTTACGCGCCCGGGCCGAGCAGAGCGCGAACGTGCTGCAATTCGGTTCGAAGCCCGTGCCGGTCAAAGTCGAGCTGCGCTTGCTCGAGAGCGAGCGGTTGGCGTGGGAACGGCTGGGCATCTTGCTCAAAGCGGGATGGTTCAAAGAGGCCGAGCGCGAGCTTGAATCTTTGCCCGAACCGCAGAGCGACGAAGAGCGCATTTTAAGGGCGAAGTACTGGGCGGCGGCGTTTCGTTACGACCTGGCGATGCAGAACCTGAACGATGTTCTCGAGAAGAACCCGGAGTACCTGCAAACGACGCTGCTTAAAATTATTTTCCCGGACGAGTATTCGCCGGCGATCGCGCGCGAAAGCAAAGCGGTGGGTCTGAATGACGGTTGGATCCGCGCGCTCATCCGGCAAGAGAGTTCGTTCCGCCCGGACGTGAAATCCCCCGCCAACGCGCAGGGCGTGATGCAGCTCTTGCCGTCGACCGCTGCCGAGCTCGCCAAAGATTTGCGGGTGAAGGACTACCAGAGCGAGATGCTCGTGAATCCCGAAGTGAACATCAAGCTCGGCGCGAATTACCTGAACCGCATGATCCGGAATTTCAACGGCAACGTGCCCGCGGCTCTGGCGGCTTACAACGCAGGCCCGGGACGAATGAAGCGCTGGCTGGGGGCGCGCAAAAACGTGGGGCCCGCCGAGAGTCCGGCCAGTTCCGCTCCCGAGGTCGAGCTGTGGATCGATGAATTGCCGTGGG
>DAISHW010000061.1:0-10989 GCA_036822295.1 Bdellovibrionales bacterium
GCGGGCAGTTGCTCGAAATCGAATCCGCCCTGGCCCGTATCTATAAAGGGACTTACGGGATCTGCGAAGAAACGGAAGAACCCATCGAAGCCGATCGCCTGCTTGCGATTCCATGGACCAGATTGAGTATCGAAGGCGCCGAGATCCGCGAATCCGGCGGTCAGAACGGACCAAAGTCGGGAAAGCCCGCCTAAGACCCAGTATCGGATGCGTCCAGGAAAGGTCTAAGTCCGTGTAAACAACCCCCATTTCCCGACTAAACGCGCGCCAGACCCGGTTAAAGCCAATGCCCGGCACCGCCGAAGAGCTCAATACGAGCAACACTTACCGCCCGAGTGCGGAGGCATTCAATGAGCTTTGACGACAGAGCACTAGAGATCCCCGAAACCCTACCGATGCTGCCCGTCCGCGATATCGTAGTCTTTCCTTACATGATTCTACCCCTGTACGTGGGGCGTGAATCGTCGATTCGCGCGGTCGAAGAGTCGCTCAGCAAAAACCGCCTGATCTTCCTGGCGTCGCAAAAAGAAATCACCGAGGAAAATCCGTCCGAGAACACCATCTACCGCGTGGGTACGATCGCCATGATCATGCGCATGCGCAAGCTCTCTGACGGCCGCGTGAAGATCCTGATCCAAGGCGTTTCCAAAGGCCGCATCAAGCGCTTCAGCAAATCCGAGCCGAATTTCGAAGTCGCCGTCGAGAAAATCGAAGAAACGCCGACCCAAGGCGCGAACAACGAGTTCGAAGCCATGATCCGCAACGCCAAAGAGCATCTGGAAAAGATCATCGCTCTTGGCCGCATGCTTTCTCCGGACATCCTGCTCGTGCTCGACGACGTCACCGATCCCGGCCGTCTTGCCGACCTGATCGCTTCGAACCTGGGCCTGAAAGTCGCCGACGCCCAACGCGTGCTCGAGACCTTCAATCCCAAAGAGCGCTTGATCCTGGTCAACGAAATCCTGGCCAACGAACTCGAAGTTCTGCAAATGCAAGCCCGCATCCGCACGCAAGCCAAAGACGAAATGTCGAAATCGCAGCGCGAGTACTTCTTGCGCGAACAAATGCGCGCCATCAAAAACGAACTTGGTGAAACCGATGCCAAGGGCGAAGAGATGGAAGAGCTGCGCGAACGCATCATCAAAGCCGGCATGCCCGAACCCGTTCAAACCGAAGCCCTTAAACAGATGGCCCGCCTTGAGCGCATGCATCCCGACGCTTCGGAAGCC
The DNA here is from genome assembly GCA_036822295.1 of Bdellovibrionales bacterium. Classification (GTDB taxonomy): domain Bacteria; phylum Bdellovibrionota; class Bdellovibrionia; order Bdellovibrionales; family UBA1609; genus JALHOQ01. The sequence continues at coordinate 1,230 of DAISHW010000061.1, forward strand.
TCGATGGTTCGCACCTACCTCGATTGGATGGTGGACCTGCCCTGGAACAAGAGCACGGTCGACAATCTGGATCTGGCGCGCGCGCAAACCATTCTTGATGAAGACCACTATGACCTGGCAAAAGCCAAAGACCGCGTCCTTGAATTCCTGGCCGTTCGTAAACTGAAACAAAACAACATGAAGGGCCCGATCCTTTGTTTCGTGGGCCCTCCCGGCGTGGGCAAAACCTCGCTTGGCAAATCGATCGCGCGCTCGATGGGCCGTGAATACTTCCGCATCGCTTTGGGCGGCGTGAAAGACGAAGCCGAGATCCGCGGCCACCGCCGCACCTACGTCGGCGCGATGCCCGGCAAAGTCGTGCAAGCCCTTAAGCAAGTCAAAACCAATAACCCGGTCATCGTGCTCGACGAAATCGACAAACTCGGTTCCGACTTCCGCGGCGACCCCAGCGCCGCCATGCTCGAAGTTCTGGATCCGGAACAGAACCATTCGTTCCGCGACAACTACCTGAACGTCGACTTCGATTTGAGCAACGTGTTGTTCATCGCCACCGCCAACGTGTACGAGAACATACCGGCCGCGCTCCGCGACCGTATGGAAACGTTGCAGATCAGCGGTTATACCGACAACGACAAGCTTTTGATCGCCAAGAAGCACTTGGTGGAACGTCAAATCGAAGCCAACGGCATCACACCCGAGCAAATCGAAGTGACGGACGAAGGCTTGGCTTTCATGATTTCGCACTACACGCGTGAGGCGGGACTGCGTAACCTGGAGCGCGAAGTCGGTTCACTCTGCCGTAAAGTCGCCAAAAAGTTCGTATTCGGCCACAAAGAAAAGGTGGTCGTCACCGCCGCCACCGTTCCGGAATTGCTCGGTCCGCCGCGCTTTCTGAAAGAAGAACGCTTGAAAGAGAACCAGGTCGGCATCGTTACCGGCTTGGCTTGGACGCAAGCCGGCGGCGAGGTGCTCTACGTCGAAGCCCTGAAAATGAAGGGCAAAGGCGGACTCGTGCTGACGGGTCAACTCGGCGACGTGATGAAAGAATCGGCGCGCGCCGCTTGGTCGTACGCGCGCGCTCACTCGGAAGAGTTGGGCATCGAGGACGAGTTCTTCGACAACTACGAAGTGCACATCCACTTGCCCGCGGGCGCCATCCCCAAAGACGGCCCGTCGGCCGGCGTGACGATGGCCACCGCGCTCACGAGCTTGATGACCGGCGTGCCGGTCCGACGCGACATCGCGATGACGGGCGAAGTGACCTTGAGCGGTCGCGTGTTGCCGGTGGGCGGAATTCGTGAAAAGGCGCTCGCCGCCCTCACGCACGGCGTGACCAACATCATCCTGCCCCTTGCGAACCAAAAGGACATCTCGGATATCCCCGAGGAGTTCAAAAAGAAACTGAGCTTCGTCTTCGTCGAAAACTTGGATGAAGTCTTCGCCCTGGCCTTCGATAAGAAAGCGCCGAAGCAGAAGATGAAAGATAAGTCCTTGAAAAAGCCGAAAGCCCCCGCCGCCGCGGCGTAATTGGAAGTCGCCCATGTCGCGGTGGTTGTTGATTCTCAACCTGTTCATCGGTGCCGGAGCTTTTGCCGGCACCACCTATCGCGTCCCGGTCAACACGACCGCCCGGGAAATACTGAACATCAAAATGGATTGCGAAGACGGCATCGGCCGGGCCTGCCACGACTATTCGCTCATTCTGGCCGAGAGCAAAAACGAGAAAGATCGCCGGCGCGCGCCTGGCTTTGTGCGCCGCGCATGCACGCTCCGCTACCTTCCCGCGTGCGAACCCACGGCCGTTGTGAAATCCGAATCCGCCAACGGCAAAGGCGACTGTTTTGGCCAGGATCAACTCATGACCGTCGCGCTTTTGCCCGCGCCTGAAAATGAAGGCGCGCTTTCCGTTTCCTTTTTGAGGGAAGATGGCTTTTTATACCGCCAGGGCCTACGCGTCGGCGACGTGATTCTGACCGTGAACGACCAACCGCTGGGTTCAGCCGGTCAAATCGGACCCGCGCTTGAGAAGGGTTTCATCACCCTCAACCTGATCCGTCAAAAGTCGCCGATGAAGCTGCGCATAGCGTGCCCGGCCTCATCCCCCAACTAATCGTACAAATTCGCCACGTTCCCCTGCCATTTGCGCCGCCAGGACCGCCGAATCCATGGCACCGAATATGCTGCGACTTGAACTCGCGCGAACAAGATCGCTTCGCGCTAAATTTTCCAAGGGGGGAAATATGCGGATTCTCAAGACCACTGCACTGTTGATCGGCCTGACGTTCGGCGCGACGGCTTTTGCGGATGAACTCGACTCACAACAGCCATTCGAAATGTTCGCCATAGATGAAAGCCTGACCGCCGACGCGGACGTGACGGAAATCGGCCCGCTCGCCCGAGTCTACGTTCGTTGCATCAGCCGCTACGGCGAAACCCGGCGATGTTATGTTCCGGGACGCGTGCGCTCGGTGAGACTGATCAACCAACTCTCGTTTCAACCGTGCATTGCGGGAAGAACGTTCGCGGCCGCGCGTAACTACATGTTCGTACGACGCGGTTGCGGCGGCGATTTCTTGGTCGACTACCGGAGACGCTAGATCAAACTTCAAGACCCAGATCGAAATCCATCGATCGAGCTTGGGTGGATTTCAGACGAGTGTTGTCGTCTTCAAGGACGCGGACCAGAGTTTTCAGGTCCGCGACCTCATCCTTGAGTTGTAGTATTTGTTCTTCCTTCTCCTGAAGGATCAAAGAATAAGCCTTCTTGATTTCATTCAAGAGACCTTGTGTCGTGCGCCAAAACGGATCGGCATCCGCTTCGGGTTGAACCGAAGTTTGCGCCGTCGGTTTAGCCTGAGGCTGAGAGCTCACCGATGTTGGGGGGGCGATGGTCTCAGCCGCAAGCGGTCCGTCCTTAAGTAGATACTTGCCATCGGTGAACTTATGCTCGATCTCGCCGGTTTTGATGCGGCGACGAAGAGTGGATAAGCTCACCCGATATTTGGCTGAGTACTCCATCAAGGTTATCCAGTTTTGAGTGCTCAACACTCACTCCTTTGATTAATCAAAATCTAGCACACAAGTTGAGCATGTAAAGTGGTGATGACTACTCAAATCGCAAAACTGGGCCTATGCCCTGGAAACAAGGCCCAAAGGCCAGCTCACAGGGTTGGTCACGCTGAGTACTCGAGTATTTCTTTCCCTGACTACTCACGTTCAGGTACAGTGATTTCATGAAGTTAGGGGATAAGCGCCGGATCGCCTTGGTTTTGAGTGGTGGAGGAGTAAAGGCCGCTGCTTTTCATATTGGCGTGTGTCTGGCACTGCGCGAAAAGGGCTTCAAGTTCGGCGGAGGCGGCAGCGCTCGCGACCGGCTGGAGTTTGAAAACAAGTCGCTGACGTTCACTATATATGTCGGATCCTCGGCCGGATCCGTCGTCGCCGCGTTTCTGGCCGCGGGTCATTCGATCGATGCGATCATCGAAGCCTTCACGCGCGGCGTGGGAATCGACGCGCTCACTCGACCCGGATCAAAGAACAGTTACCTGAAGCCGATCAGCTACCGCGACATCTTCGCGCTCAACATCGGCGCGGCGAGCACCGCCCGACTTTTGCCCAGGCTTTTCCGTAAACGCCTGGCGGTGTCCGGAGGACTCGAAGCCCTGCTGAAAGAAGCCTTCAAAGTGAACGGCGTCTTCAGCACCCGCAATATCGAGCGTTACATCCGCAATCATGTGCTGACCGAAAACGATTTCAAGAAGCTCGGCGCCGAGCTGTACATCGTCGCCACCCAGCTCAATCATTCGCGCAAAGTGGTCTTTGGTCCGTACGACGAAACTGTGAAACAAAAAGAGATCAAACGCGCCAATTACGCGAAAGTCAGCGAAGCCGTCGCGGCCTCGGCCGCCCTGCCCCCGTTCTTCGCGCCTTACGGAATCGCCAATCAATCCGGCAAAGAGATCTTTTATTTCGACGGCGAGATCCGCGACACGCTTTCAACCCACGTCGCCGCCGAGCGCGGCGCCGATCTGGTCATCGCCTCGTATTCGATCCAGCCCTACCACTACACTCCCGAAATGGGCTCTCTGCACGAATACGGGATGCCGCTCATCTTCAATCAGGCTTTGTATCAAGTGGTGCAGAAGAAAATCGAATCGCATATCCGGCATCAACAGGACGTGCGCGGAATGATCAAAGCGGTGCAAGGCTACATGCGCGAGCGGAAGATCGACGAGGAGCATATCACCAAGCTCACCGACATCCTGATCACGCGCACGCATTTTAATCCGGCGGTGGATTACATCTACATCCATCCCCGCCCGCAGGATTACGAGTTTTTCTTCTACGATCATTTCTCGCTGAACCCGAAAGTTTTGTCGGGCATCGTGCGGACCGGTTTCAAGTCCGCGATGAATACGTTGCGCGCGTACAATATTTGAGCTGCGTGAAAGTTAACTCATTCTTGTTGTTGAACAAATGACGGACTCGCCCGCCCGGCAAAGCTTGAAACTCCGCCACCACCGCGGTCTCCATAGGACCTTGTAGCTTGATCGTACAAACGAAGTTCTGCGCAAATCCCTGCCAACGCTTCACCAGCTCAAGAAGCCGCTCGGGGTAACAAATAATATCCGAGAACAACCAATCGACCGGTCGGGGCTCAAGGCCAAAGGCGCTTTCCCCCAGCACGCTCACCCTTTGCGAAAGCTTGAGCTTGGGGTCGAGCGGCGCTTTGTCCACGCTGATCACATCGCAGCCGACTTGATCGAGTACCCATGTCCAACCGCCCGGACTGGAACCCAAATCCAAAACTTTGCCGCGGGGTTTGATCCTCTCGACTGTAAAAAGCTCCCAGAGTTTCAAATAGGCGCGCGATGGCGGATCGGTTTTGTTCTCGTTGAAGTGAACTTCGCCATTGGGCAGCGGGTGCGAAGTCGTCGGCGAATAGAGCAGCGTGTTCTCATCGAGCAGGGTCCATGCGCCGAGCGCGGCACGTGGGATCTCTTGCAGGAACTCCAGGGCCTTGAATTTGATAGGCGGTAAAGCCTCTTCGATCAGTTTCGCCCGGCGGTGCGCCGCGACCGAATGCAAAACCCAATTGCGTTGGATGAAGCGCAGGTGCTTGGCGGCCTCGCCGATCGATTTGAACGTGAAGCGCTGTGGATCGAGCCAGAGGTTCTGCGCCCAAACGGGGTCGGCGCCCTCGAAAAGAACCAGGCGTTCATGCACCTGAAGCGCGCGGGCGCCCAACTCATCCAAGAGCGGACGCTCGAAATCCCGAGCGCTCAATGCGACTTTCATTAGAAAACTTTAGCGACCGAGGCCAAAACGACCTTGTAAAAGGGCTCTGAGATCACCCCGAACACCAGCACGCCGAGCGCCAAAAAAGTCACGACAAAGTAGCTCAAAGGACGCATCGCCACCTGGCCGCGGGCGAGCAGCGGCTCTTCCATGTACATCGCGACGATCGGATGTAAGTAGTAGTAAACGCTGATGATCGAACCGACCACGCCCCAAATCGCCAGCCAGATCAGTCCCTGCTTCACGGCGGCCGAGAAGATAAAGAACTTGCCGAAGAATCCGAGCGTCGGCGGAATGCCGGTCAGGCTCAACAGCAAAATCGTCATGCTGAGCGCGAGCCAAGGTTTCTCAGAACCCAAGCCGCGCAGATCCTCGACGGTCAGATCCGATTCGGCCCGCGCTTCCAGCAAATGGAGCACGCCGAACGCGCCGATCGTCATCAAAGAATACGCCAGAATGTAGAACATCACGCCCGACGCCCCGAGCATGCTGGCGCCGCCGATCCCGGCCGCGATCAAGCCGATCATGATGTAACCACTATGCGCGATACTCGAATACGCGAGCATGCGCTTCAAACTCTTCTGACGGAAAGCCCCGACATTGCCTACAAGAATCGTAAACGCCGCCAACCATTGAAGCGTATCCACAAAAGGCCAGAATCTTTCAACCGTGAAGGCTTGCGAAGCGACCAGTCTGAGCAGGAAAGCGATCGAAACCGCTTTCACGCCGGTCGCCATAAACGCGGTCAGAGGGGTCGGAGCCCCCTGATACACATCGGGAGTCCACGCATGAAACGGAAAGATCGCGACCTTAAAGAAAATGCCGACCATCAGAAGAATGAAACCCAGCAAAAACAAACGGTTCGTGGCGAGCAATCCCGGTGTTGACGCGATCAACTCCGGCAGAAACGTCGATCCGACCGTTCCGTAGATGAACGAGATTCCATAGAGCATCAGCGCCGAGGCGAAACTGCCTAAGATGAAATACTTGAACGCCGATTCTTTCGAGACCTTTTCCTCAACACTCATGGCGATAAGCATGTACAGACAGAGCGAGAACGTTTCCAGGCCCACGAAAACCATGATCAGATCGTTGGCCCAAGTCATCGTCAGCATGCCGACCGCGCAGTTCAGCGTCAGGAACATGTTCTCGGTGAATTGCCTTTGATTCGTGGCCTGGCTGTCGCGCGCGAACGTCAAACCGATCGCCGTCACCAGGATTATAATGATCGCGGTGAACGAAGACAGACCGTCGAATACGAGAGCCCCTTCGAACGCCGAGCGCTCGGTCCCCATGTTGAACAACGTCAAGCCGGCCGCGAACGTCAAACCGACATAGCCGTAAACAAGCGTCGCAAACGAGTTCTGCTCACGATTTCCGCGAAGCACTTTGATCAACAGCGGTATGCAGCTCGCCAGGAACAGCGCCGCCGCCGGCGACACCAGAACCAAATCTATCAGGCCAAATTGAATTTCCATCGTCGACCTACTTTTCCACGTTCAGTTCGTAGTGGGTGCGATTCTCCACAAGATGTTCCAGGCTGGCCTTGGACCAGTTCAAGAAGTCGCTCGGGAACAAACCCATCCAGAAAACCAGAATCACCAAAGGCACGAGCACGGCGATCTCGCGACCGTTTATATCCAGGTCTTCGCCCTCGTGATGATGCAAGATTTCTCCGGCCTCGCCGAAGAACATCCGCTTCACCGCCCACAGCATGTAAACGGCGCCCAGGATCACGCCCAAAACCGCGATCGCCGCGAACACGCGATTGGCCTCGAAGCTGCCCATCAGAATCAAGAATTCGCCGATGAACCCGTTGGTGAGCGGCACCGCGATGCTCGAGAACGTGATGATCAGGAAGAAGATCGTGTAGATCGGCGCGACCTTGGCGAGTCCGCCGTACTTGGCGATCTCACGCGAGTGCGTGCGCTCGTAAATCATGCCGACCAGGAAGAACAGGGCGCCTGTGGAAATGCCGTGATTGAGCATTTGATAAAGGCTTCCGGTCACGCCGTAAATGTTCAACGCGAACAGGCCCAACACCACGTAACCCATGTGCGAGACCGAGGAGTACGCCACGAGCTTCTTGATATCCGGCTGTACCATGGCCACCAAAGCTCCATAAACGATGCCGACGACGCCCACAAGCATGAAGACCCAAGCCCAGTACTCGGTGGCCTCGGGGAAGATCGGCATCACGAAGCGCAAGAAGCCGTACGTTCCCATCTTCAACATCACCGCCGCCAAGATCACGGAGCCGGGGGTCGGCGCTTCCACGTGCGCATCGGGCAACCAAGTGTGCACCGGGAACATCGGAACTTTGATCGCGAACGCCAAAGAGAAGGCGATGAACAGCAATGTCTGCGTGTTCAGGAACTCATTGGCGATGAACGGAATATCCAGGCGGTAGAAGTCCGGAATCGCCGCGCTCATCTGTCCCAGCTGCTCTTGGGTCAGGAAAATCAGCGCCACGATCGCGACCAACATGAAAAGCGAGCCGGCCATCGTGTAGATGAAGAACTTCATGGTCGCGTACAAGCGACGTGACCCCCCCCAGATACCGACCATGAAATACATCGGGATCAGCGAGGCTTCGAAGAACACGTAGAACAAAATCGCGTCCATCGCCAAGAACGTGCCCACCATGCTGGTGAGAAGCGCGAACAAGAGAACATGAAAGCCACGCACATTCTTTTCGATGCCCGTCCAACTGCCCAAAACCACAAGCGGCGTCAGAAACGTGGACAAAATCACCAGCCAAAACGAAATGCCGTCGATACCGACGTAGTAATTGATCCCGAACGTGGGCAGCCACGCAACTTTCTCGCTCAACTGCACCGCCGCCGAACCCGGATCGAAGCGGTAGAACAAGGCCAAGCTCAGCAGGAAATGCAAGCCGCTTAAGACGAGCGAGACGGGGCGAATCCACTTCTCTTGCGGAAGGGCCGCCACCACGAGCGCGTAAACCAAAGGTAGAAAAATCAATAGGCTGAGAAGCATCGTGACCTCACAACAAAACGACCGTAACGACAATCACCACACCCAGCGCCATATACAGCGCATAGCTCTGAGTCTTGCCGTTTTGAATCGTTCGAACGAACTGCGCCAAACCGGCGACCAAATCGCCGGCGAAGTAGGTGGCCTTGTCGATGAAATTCACGTCGATGTACACCCACATGGCTTTCGAAGCGGCAATCAAGGGATTGATCAACCAAGCGAAGTACGCCTCGTCCACGTAGTATTTGTTCTCGACCGCGCGATGCACCGGACCGATGGCTCTCGCGATCTCTTCAGGCCGCTCCGGATGCAAAACGTAACTGTCGTAGGCAAACCAGGCCGCGATACCCGCCAGGCCCACCGACACGCCCATCAACGCCCACTCCATCATCGCCGATCCGTGCCCCGCTTCGGTCTTGGCCAGCAGCGGCTCAAGCCAGTGGTGAAAAATATTTGGCGGGTGCCCCGGCAGAACTTCGCCGATCACGTGCGGGATGCCGATCCAACCGCCGACAAGGGAAAGAACACCGAGCACAACCAAAGGAATCGCCATCGTCGGGGGCGATTCGTGCGGATGCACGTCTTTACCGAAGCGCGGTTTGCCCCAGAACGTCAGCGCCATCAAACGGGTCATGTAAAACGCCGTGCAAGCCGCGGTGATCGCGCCGATCAACCACAACGCCTTGCCGCCATGCGGGCTCGAGAACGCCTGCCAAAGGATTTCGTCCTTACTGAAGAAGCCCGCAAACGGCGGAATCCCGATGATCGCCAGCCAGCCGAACAAGAACGTCACGTAAGTCACCGGCATGTACTTGCGCAGCCCGCCCATTTTGCGCACATCTTGCTCTTCATGCATCGCGTGGATCACCGAGCCCGACCCCAAGAACATCAACGCTTTGAAGAACGCGTGTGTCATCAAGTGGAATTGTGCGGCCGAAAAGGCGCCCACTCCCACCGCCAAGAACATGTAGCCCAGCTGTGAAACGGTCGAGTACGCCAGAATTTTCTTAATGTCCCATTGGGTCATGCCGATCGTGGCGGCGACGAGCGCGGTCAATGCGCCCGTCCACGCGATCACTTCCATCGCGTGCGGCGCCAGCACCAGCATTCCGCTCAAACGCACGAACAAGTAAACGCCCGCGGTCACCATGGTCGCCGCGTGGATCAGCGCCGAAACCGGAGTCGGACCCGCCATGGCGTCGGGCAGCCAAACGTAAAGCGGGATCTGCGCGGACTTTCCGGTCGCACCGACGAAGAAGAGCAAACAGGCCAGCGTGACCGGACCGGTCCATGACATCTCAGCCACTCGCGGCAGCACTTCCAGAAGATCGGCGTAATTCAAAGTGCCGAACGTGAAGAACACCACGAACATGCCCAAGATAAAGCCCGCGTCACCGATACGGTTGGTGACAAAGGCCTTCATCCCGGCCGCGGCCTTTTGCGCGTCGGTGAACCAGAATCCGAT
>DAISHW010000062.1:0-5028 GCA_036822295.1 Bdellovibrionales bacterium
ATGAATCGCAGCCGAATTCACGTACTTATTGTCGAGGATGATCAAACCCAGGGCAAAGCCCTGCACGCCGCGTTTGCGCGCGCCGGCTATGACGCGCACCTGGCGGACTCTTCCGCCAAGGCGCTCGGCCACGCCTACATCAAGGAAATCCACTGCCTGATCGTCGACTGCATGCTGCCGAAAATGAACGGCATCGACCTGGTCGAGGAACTCCTGCGCATGAACAAGCGCAAACCTAAAGTTTTCATGTTTAGCGGCATTTTCCGCGACAAAGGCTTCATCAAAGAGGCCATCGAGCGCACCGGCTGCGTCGAATTTTTCTCGAAGCCGCTCGATATTCCCGAAGTGATCAGCCAAGTCGATTTCGCGCTCCGCGCCGAATTGGTCGACGCCGAACCCGCCGTCGTGAAACTCTACCAAAACGCGCGCTTCAAGGACGAGCAGCTCGAGTCGCTCATCCGCGAAGAGTCCTCGATTCACGCCTTTCACCTGCCGGCTTTGCTCTCGCACCTGCAAAACTCCTTGCTCAGCGGCGAACTCAACGTGATCGCGCCGGGCAGCCTGCTCAGCACGATCTCGCTCCACCAGGGACGCGTGTTCTCGGTCCGCACGCCCGACAAGGAAACGTTTTTCGGCAGCCTAGCCGTGTCGTTCGGCTTCGCCGACCCCGACGACGTGATGGCCGCGCTGAATTCGCAAAACGGCAAGATGCTCGGCCAAAAGATGATCGAATCGCTGGCGCTCAGTCCGCACGCCATCAAACTGATTTTGGACGAGCAACTCGCCCTGCGCCTGAGCCAGTGCATTCAAGACCACGTCGTGAGCCTGGACTGGGTGGAACGCCGCTTCTCGGCTCCCGAAGTGGAACTCGCGCCCGAGCGCTATCACGAACTCACGCGGCAATGGGTGCTTTCAAAGATCAACGACAAGTGGCTGAAGAGCACCTTCAACAACTGGGGTTCTTACATTCTTGAAGGCAGCCAAGAGAATCTGAACCGGTTGACCTCGGAACCCGGCTTCGATCGGGTCAACGGTCTTCGCCACATGTTCCGCGATCTGCTGGGCCGCAAACTCTTCTTGGGTAAACTCGACGATTCGACCGGCACGTTGGACTTCATGGAAGCGCGTCTCGACAAAATTTTGGAAGAACATAAAACCCAAGATCTGTTCCAGGTCTTGAATCTGAGCCAACAGGCGAAGGGCAGCGAAATCCGCAAGTCGTACGAGACCCTGCAAGGCTTCTTCGATCCGGCGCGCCTGGCGCCCGGCTGCCCGGCCGCGATCACGATCAAATGCACGCAGGTGCATCAAAAGATTCAAGAGGCCTTCGACACGCTCAGTGACGACGAAAAACGCGGCGACTACCTGGAGTCGCTGAACCGCGAACGCAGCCGCCGCCTGATGGAGGCCGAGCCCACGTTCCGCTCGGCCATCATCGAGCTGCAGGCGGGGCAAGCCGCCCAGGCCGCGGTGAAACTGCAAAACCTGATCGACAACAAACTCGAATTCCGCGATCTGCGCGCGCTGCGCATTTGGGCGGGCCTGCGCGTGGATCGCCTGTACTCGGAGATCACGCTCGATCAGGTGCCGCCCGAAGAGCGCCACTCGGCCGCTTACATGATGGCCGTGGGAGTGGACCTGCGCAACAAAGGCCAGTTGAAGAAGGCGCTGCACTCGTTTCGTACCGCCCACGCCCTGGATCCCGACTTCCGCATCGCGAAATTCGAGATCCAAGATTTGGCCGCGACCCTCGAACGCAAAGGCGAGCGCACGCAGATCTTGAAAGACGCGACGTCGATCGTCCACAATCTGTTCGGCAAATCCACGAAGTCCGGCAAACGCGGCGCTTAAGCCTTTTTCTTGTTGAAAAGATGTTCGACGAAGAGCTTACGCTCGCGCTCCAGATCCGCGAGATCGTTCTCGTTCTCTTCTTTGCGCAGCGACTTCACCGTCTCGTGCACTTGCTTCACGCCGAAGCCCACGTGCGCGGGGCGTTCTTCGGCCAGGAATTTCTTGTAGCGGTCGTCGCGTTCGCTTTGCGAGAGCGTCGAGGCCGCGACTCTCACGTCAGGGGCCGCGGATGGGGCTGGCGCGGGCGCGTCCCCCGGCTCGCCCACCGGCACGAAGTGCGCGCTCGGGTTGACCGAGGCTTTCATTTCCCCGCCCTTTTCGCCGTCCTTCAAATGCAGGACCCGGGATTCGTCGTCGGTGTCTTGCAGCCTCAAACGTTGGAATTTTTCGGACAAGACATCTTTGTTCAAACCGCAAACGTCGGCGATGGCGTGGAGCAGATCGACCGCGCCCACCGGGGACTGCAGCCACTTGTCGACGGTCAAATCGTCCTCGTGCGGGGCGCCGGGTTGACGGATCAAGATCGTGCGCGGCAGTCCCCGCACGCGCTTCATCGCGTGGCTGAGCTCCAGGCCGTTCACTTTCTTGCCTAAAGCGGTTAAGACGACAAGATCGGGATTCATCGCCAAAACGTGATCGTTGAAACCGCGCGTGTTCTGAATGGCGTCGACGTCAAAACCGATCTTCTTCAAGACGGTCTGCAGGAACATCAACTCACCGTAGTCTTCCAGAACCATGAATACGCGTAACATCTTGAATTCATTATCCGAGTCCAGCCGGCCCCGGTCAACTCGACCATGGACAGGATCGGCTTTCCCATCTATAAATAGAGAACACTTGAAAAGAGAGACGTGACCATGTCGCAAAAAAAGAGAATTGAAACCGTAGAACTGCCCGCCCGTCGCTTCGTCGTTGACGGCGGACGCACCCCCGTCGTGGTTGGCCAAGGCCAACCGCTCGCGTTGATTTCGGGCCCGTGCGTGATCGACTCGAAGGAACTCGTCTTCGAGGCCGCGCGCCGCCTGGTGGATATCACCCAGCGCGTGGGCATTCCGTTGATTTTCAAATCGAGTTACGAGAAAGACAATCGCGGTTCCGAGAAAAACTGGCGCGGTCCGATGGCGGACGAAGGGTTGAAGATCCTGGCCAGCATCCGCAAGGAATTCGGCGTTCCTGTGTTGACCGACGTTCACCGCGTCGAGGACGTGCAGAAGGTCGCCGACCACGTCGACGTCTTGCAAATCCCCGCGTACATGTGCCAACAAACTTCTTTGGTTTTGGCGTGCGGCGAGACCGGCAAAGCCGTGAACGTGAAGAAGGGCCAGTTTCTCGCGCCCGAGACGATGGACAGCGTGGTCAGTAAAATCCGCTCGACGAAAAACCCGAACTTGCTGCTCACCGAGCGCGGCGCGTGCTTCGGTTACAATCGCCTGGTCGCCGACATGCGCTCGATTCCCGTGATGCAACAATTGGGGGCGCCAGTTTGTTTCGACGCCACTCACGTCGTCCGCTTGTACGGAATTTCGAGCGCCGATCCCGCCGGGGGCGAACCGCGCTTCGTTCCTCACCTGACCTTGGCGGCGGTCGGCGCCGGTTGCGACGCCCTGTTTTTGGAAGCCCATCCCGATCCGATGTCGGCGAAGTGCGACGCCGCTTCGCAAATGCAGATGGACAACATGGAAGCGCTCTTGAAAATGTCGATCGCCGTCCGCAAAGCCATCGGCTCGCCCGAAAACGTAGGGACGTTCCAGGCCTGATGCGCGGTTTTCAGGCGATCCGGTACATCTTCTTCGAGACCCTGCCCGCCTTTTTGATGGGCGTTTTGGTGTTCGTCGGGATCCTGCTGATGTTCCAGGCGCTGCGCCTGACCGAATTCGTGCTGGTTCACGGAGTCGGCGCCGGCACGGTGGGGCAAATCATGTTGTACTTGAGCGTGAGTTTCTTGCCGGTGATTCTGCCGATGAGTTTGCTCTTCGCGGTTCTGCTCACCTATTCCCGCTTGAGCAACGATTCCGAAATCGTGGCGTTGAAGGCGCTGGGTTTGAGCATGGGGTATTTGACCGTTCCCGCTTTGCTGTTGTCGATGGCCGCGACCATCATGTCGGCGCAGACTTCGTTTTACTTGGGCCCCTGGGGCAATCGCAAATTCGAAGTCCTGATCAACGAACTGGGCCGGCAAAAGGCCGCGGCCGCGATCAAAGAAGGCGTGTTTTCGGAAGGCTTCTTCGATCTGGTCGTTTACGCGAACAAAGTGGAATCGGACAGCGGCCGCCTGAACGACGTGTTCATCTATGACGAGCGCGACGCGAACGCGCCGATCACGATCATCGCCAAAGAGGGCCAGATCCTTCAAGAATCGAGCGCCGCCGGGCAAAGCGCTTTGCTGCGGCTTACGGCCGGCAACATACACCGCACGCAGCAGCAGACGTACACCAAGGTCGACTTCTCGACGTACGACATCAATTTGTTCAATCCGTATGACACGTCCGAGAAAAAGAAATCCGGGCCGTCGATGAATCTGGATGAGCTGCGCACTGAACTCGCGCGCAACGATTTGCAAGACAAGGACCGCCGCAAACTTCAGATCGAGTATCATCGGCGCTGGTCGCTTTCGGCCGCGTGCATGATCTTCGCTTTGCTCGGCGTGGGCTTGGGGACCGTGACCAATCGCCGTTCCTCGCGCGGCGGCGGTTTCGTGATCTGCCTGGTGCTGCTGATCTCGTACTGGATCTGTTACGTGGGCGCGGAATCCGCGGCGCGCAGCGGATGGCTCCCGCCGTACGCGGCGCTTTGGTTGGTGAACGCGATCTTCTTGGCGTTTGCGGCCAAATCTTTGAAGAACAGCTGGGCTTAAGACCTCTTCGCGCTGTTGAAGCACGTCATCAGATCCTTGTGATCGCGGATCATCAAGGCGCCGCAGGCGATTAAATCCAAGTTGCCCAGCCCCTGATGCGAGAGCGGAAACGTCGGCAGCGTGCAGACGTCGCGGCCCTCTTCGAGAGCTTTGGTCGCGGTCAACGCCGAACCGCTGCGCCGATTGGCCTCTACGACAAAACTGATGGGCGAAAGACCCGCGATCCAGCGATTGCGAATATGAAACGCGGATTTGCGCACTTCGGCCGCGAGCGGAAACGTGCTGAGCAAACAGCCGCCGGAGCGCACGACGTCCCCTCACAG
>DAISHW010000062.1:5038-10908 GCA_036822295.1 Bdellovibrionales bacterium
CAGATCGTCCTGGTTATGGGGATATCGCCTTAGCAAGCCCGAGGGGAAAACCACCAGTGTCGGCCGATCGTGATCGATCGAAAGTCGGTGCGCCCATTGGTCGACGCCTCTGGCCCCTCCGCTCACGATGCCCGCGTCCCGCGCGTTCTTCAGGAACTCGCCGAACTCACGCTGCATCCACACGCAGGTCTCGCCGCGCGGAGTGCGGCTGCCGACCACCGAGATCAAGCGCCGCGTTTTCCAGATCGGGCGCCCTATATAGGTGAAAACTTGCGGCGCCGTCGAAAGCGTTCTCCACCCGTCCGGGAAATCGGCGTCGAGTATCGTGCAGAAGCCGATACCGTTTTCGTGGGCGAGCTCGATCTGCCGTTCGGACCACGTCCACCAACCGGGCGCGCAATCGAAGTATTCGCGCGCCCTTGAACTTTTCAGACTCTTGATTTGCTCGGCGGCGGGCAGCCCCTGGGCGCAAGCGAGCGCCGTGAAATCGTCGGCATCCAATTTAAGACCGTTCCAAACGTGCAGAAGAATATGTAGTTGTGAATTCATGCCTGAAGCCTTGTGCAAGTCCGCGGCCGGCGCTTTCCGCGCTTTTATTCACGGTTCAGGGAATTCAAAATCCGGAAGACGGACCCGAATCCGCCTTTAAGACTCAGAAGTCGTCGGCTCCATCGAGTTCATCCTCGACGTCGCCACCGCTGTCTTCGAGATCCGTGCCGCGTTCGAACTCGTCGTTCGCGTCCGGCGGCGGCGCCGCGGCCGACGTTCCGGCGCCGGCCTCGGAGTCGCGGCGCGAGGACAACTCGCGCGCCACATCGCCTTGCAAGATGCTGCCGCGCGCGTTCAACACGACCGCGGTCGCCAAATTCGGCGTCACGCGCACCACTTTGATCGTTCCGGTCGGCACCGGAGAGAACTTCACCGCCGTCTTCGGTTCGCGCGTGGTGCGGTCGGCGAAAACGTTGAACAGCTGACCGGGTTCGACGCCGGAACCGGAACCGCGATTCAAGAACACCAGCTCGCCGGGCCCGTAGAGCAGACTGGCCGGATGCTTCTCGGAACCGATGACTTGCGCCTCGCCGTGACCGGCGGTGCCGTTCGCGTTGGTCTCGACGCTCTGGATTTGACCCGCGATGATCTTGTGATCGACGAAACTGATGCCCACCGCGCGCGTGACCAAGGCGCGGATCGCTTCGACGTCGCCTTTTTTGTCGACCTTGCTCGGCACGACCTCGGTCAACTCGAGCTCGGCCGCGATTTGCACCAAATACGCTTTCTCGCCCGTGTCCCACTGCTTGTTCACGCGGCGCACGCGGCCCGCGTCTTTCACCACGAGCATTTTCGAACCGACGCTCGCCGCGCCCTTTTTCAATTTCACGTAGACATATTGGTTCGCGACGGGCAGCGCGGCTTCGCCGTCCGTTTCCATGAACGTGCCGAGCGCCTCGACCGGAGCGTCTTGCACGTACGCGGTCAGCCAGATGCGATCGGGAAGCTGGCCGACCTTTTGACCGAGCGAACGGTCGTCAAGGACGCCGCCGCCCTCGGCCTTGTAAACGCTCTGCCATTCGGGAAAGCTGTTGGGTATTTTCAATACGGGACGCGGGGTGATCTCGGGCGGTGGGATCTCTACCACCGGAGTTTCGCTCGGAGAGGCGACCAACTCCACGCCGCGCTCGTCTTCCTCGGCGAAACGAAAGGCGGGCGCGTCGTCTTCGGAGCCGAGCACGAGTTCAAGCACGTGGCCCGGGCGCACCAAGTGCGGATTCAAAATTTCGCGATTCGACGCCCAAACGCGCGGCCAATACTGACCGTCGCCGTAAAGCATTTGACTGAGGGTCCAGAGCGTCTCGCCTTTTTGCAGAAGGTAGTTTTCGCTATGTCCCGCGGGGCGCGCCGCCGACGGCACTCCGGCTTTGGTTTCGACGAACTGACGATGCAGCAGATACTCATAGGAAAGATCCGGCGGGTCGAAACGAACGGTCTTGTCGGCCGCCATGGCGGATGGGACAGCTGATATCAGGGGTGTCAGAATCAGGGCGGTCAAGCCCGGTAACTTACGCTTCACTCGAACATCCTTGTTCCAGTTGATCTTAACGTTTTACGGAGTTCACTTTCTCCATGCGCAGGTGCATTCCCGCCCTGACCGATTCCGGGCTGCCCGGATATTCTTTGCGAATCAAATTCAGCACGCGCACCGACTGCGGGCGAAGTCCCAGTTTCTGATAGCTCATCGCCATCGCCAGCATCGCGGCGGGGCGCTTATTGCTCTTGGGAAAACGCTCGCGCACGACCCCGAAGCCGCGCACGGCATCGGCCATGCGGCCTTCTTGAAAGTCGAGCATCGCGTTCAGGTAATAAGCGTTGTCCAGGTGCACGCTCTGCGGATAATTCTTCTCCAGGAGGCGGCGCTGGTTGATCACCTCGGCCCGCTGGTTCTTCCGGTACGCCTCGACCAGCTTCGTGTAGACCAGACGATCGCCTTCCGAGAACGCGTTGAGTTTTTTCGGGATCGCGGCGTGCGTAAGAGGTGCGAGCAACAGGCTTAGTGCTATGACGAGCTGCTTCTTCATGCTGTTGCCTCCATTTTGGGACCTTCCTCAATGATAGAGCAGTGTGCCGTATTTGCAATAACTGATGAAAGATCAAGCACGTCGAAGGGGTTGTTAAGAATAAGTTAGGAATAAGTTAGGAATTATCCACACAAAATGTGGACTTCCTACCCACTAGCCTGGCTAGACTTCTGTACAGACAAGGCTTTCAGCGATTTGCACAATGCTTAAGCACTAATAACTTTATGTAATTGTTTTGTTTTTCTAAAAATAGAGAATAAATTCTCTGTCCGAATTCACGTTCTTAAATTCGAAATTCGGATCTACCTTACAGTGACTATCAAGCGATCGCCCAATGAGTAGGCATGGCACTTTGCATCTGTGAGCCGCGTGACCACTCCTCAACTACTTGATGTTCTGCAGCAGGGCCCGATTTTGTGTCAGCGAGCACTTCCGCCTTCAGAATTTCTGCATCTGTATTCAGCACTCGTCTGTGGAACGCCCTTGCATACGGGTGAGGAACGCCGACTGTTTTTGGATTCCGGATTAATTCATATCTTGGTGGTGAGCGGCGCGCACTTGATGTTCTTGGAAAGCCTTTTGGGATTTTTGGGCGCGCGGACGCGGATGGTGCTGCTGGCCGCCTACTGCTGGCTCACCGGATTCGGCGCGCCGGTGGTAAAAGCGTGCGCGCGCCGGGTCCTGGAGTCACCGTCGCGGCGCTATGGCTGGAGCGGTTTGCAAACGGAAGCCGCGTCGGTTTTGATCTGTTTGATCTTCGTGCCCGAGTGGTTGGTGTCGCGCTCGTTTTTGATGAGTTGGATTTGCGCGCTGACGTTTTTGCTGCCGCCGCTCTTTCGCTGGAAAGTTCTGGATCAAGCGCTCAAGGCCTTCGCGCTCCTATATATGTTCTGCCCCTCTTCGCCGTTCACGATTCTTTGGAATGTCGCGCTCGCGCCGCTCGTCGGAATCGTTTTATTCCCCGCGAGTTTGTTGGTCGTGGTCATGCCATGGTTCACGGGGGTCGTGGACGGCGCGTGGTTTTTATTTTTAGAAGCTTTGCGCTTCGGGCCCAAAGCTCCTCCTGAGATTTGGTATTTGCCGACGGCGCCGCTGCTGTGGTGGCCGATCGGCGTGCATGGGTTTTTATTGTGGAACGAGGTCCGGTGGCGGCGCGCGCGTTTGTTTGCCTGATGATGTTGGTGTTGCTCGCCAGGCCCCTTTCGCCGGAGATCGCTCCCGAGCTCGTGATCTGGAACGTCGGCCAAGGGCAATGGGTGACTTTGCGGGACACAGAGAGTTGCCGGCACTTCGACATGGGCGGCGAATTCGCGCCCTGGCGCCAAATTATAGTTGCGTGCCGGGAATTGCCGAATCGCGTGTCGTTCAGTCACTGGGACTGGGATCATGTGAGCTTCGCGGGTCAAGCGCGCGGCTTCTTGCCCGAGATTTGCGTGAGCGTCCGTCCGGGCGGCGTGGCGACCGAGAAAAAGGAGCGCGGCCTTTCGCGCTATCCGCCCTGCCCGGGCAAGGCAGCGCACTGGGTGAGTCCGAATTCGCGCACCGCGAACGCCTCAAGCCATGTTTACTTGGTCGACGGAATTTTGATTCCCGGGGATTCCTCGCGCGCCGAGGAAAAGATTTGGTCGCGGGCGATCGCGGAAGTCGCGAACGCGCGCGTTCTGGTTTTGGGTCATCACGGCAGTCGCACTTCGACTTCGAAGGAGCTGTTGCGACGCCTTCCGCGATTGAGGCTTGCGATCGCCAGCGCCCGCGAACGGCGCTATGGCCATCCCCACCCCGAAGTGATGCGCGAACTGCGCATGAAGCGCGTTCCGGTTTTGAAAACAGAGGACTGGGGAACCATCCGGATCGCGCTGTAAAATCAATGCGGCTTGTACGCCCGGTATTCCATACCGAGATCTTTGGCCACCGGCTCGTAGCAGACGTAGCCCCCCTACACCGTCAGACCCGTGTACAGGGGCTTTTCTTTGGCGATCGCGTCCTCGACACCGAGTTGCGCCAGGATCGAAGCGTACTTGATCGTCGCGCTGGTCAGCGCGTACGTCGAAGTGCGCGCCACGACGCCCGGCATGTTCGGCACGCAGTAGTGGATCACGCCGTCGACCTCGTAGGTCGGCTGCGTGTGCGAGGTGGGACGGCAGGTCTCGATGCAACCGCCTTGATCGACCGCGACGTCGACGACCACCGAACCCGGAGCCATCGTTTGCACCATCGCCTTCGAGACGAGCGTCGGCGCTTTGTGCCCCGTGATCAGCACGGCGCCCACCAAAAGATCGGCTTCGGCCACGCACTTTTCGATGTTGCCGACGTTCGAGTAAAGCGTCGAAACGCGGCCGCCAAAAATGTGATCCAAGTACTCCAAACGCGCGCGGTTCACATCCAGGCTGATCACTTCGGCGCCCAATCCGACCGCCATAGCCGCCGCGTTCACGCCGACGACGCCGCCGCCGATGATCGCAACTTTGCCGCGCCTTACGCCGGTCACGCCGCCAAGCAGAATGCCCTTACCGCCATGATCTTTTTGCAGGTAATAAGCGCCGATCTGCGTGGCCATGCGGCCCGCGACCTCGGACATCGGAGTCAGAAGCGGCAAGGTGCCCGCGTTGTCGGTGATGGTTTCGTAAGCGACGGCTTTCACTTTGCGCTCGGTGAGAACGCGCGTGAGTTTCGGTTCCGCCGCCAAGTGCAGATATGTGTAGAGGATCTGATTTTCCTTCATCAGATCGTATTCGTCGGGAAGCGGCTCCTTCACCTTCACGATCATGTCGGCTTTGGCGTAGACGTCTTTTTTGGTCGGCAGGATCTTCGCGCCGGCGCGTTCGAACTGCGCGTTCGAGATCCCGGAACCCACGCCCGCGTCGTTCTCGACGTAAACGGTGTGGCCTTCGTTGGTGAGTTGCTTTACGCCGGCCTCGGTCAGGCCGACGCGGTTTTCACTGATTTTGATTTCGCGCGGAACCCCAATGATCATCTTGATAACTCCCCCTGATATTAGGTCGCTCGCTTAGGCGAGCTTCCGAAATGTAACGGAAGAGAAGTTTTACCACGGCGGCTTAGGCCGTCAATCAAACATCCATTGTGACTGGGGCATGTCGGCGCCCAGCTCGATGTGTCGATAGCGGTCGGGGGATTCCAGGATTTTGCGCACCAGGCGATTCATCAGATCGTGACCGGCACGGTGAAGAATAACGTGGCCCATCAGCGGCATGCCGAGTGTGACTAAATCGCCCAAAGCATCGAGTACTTTGTGACGCACGAACTCGTTCTCCCAGCGCAATCCCTCGGGGTTCAAGA
>DAISHW010000063.1:0-10825 GCA_036822295.1 Bdellovibrionales bacterium
CCCGCCGATCCGCCGACGGCGTAAAGGCGTTCAAACGACTTCACGTTGCCCCCCCCGCTTCTGGTAGATCTTCTGTTTGGCGTCGAACACGTCGAAGCGATCGGCGACATCCGAGAACTTGAGATTCTCTTTGCTGCCGAGCCCTAAGAAGCCACGGTAACGCAAGGAATCCGCGAACACGCGCAAAGCGCGCCCCTGCAGATTTTTGTCGAAATAAATCAAAACGTTGCGGCACAAAATCAGATGCGCTTCCGTGAAGCTGTTGTCGACGGAAAGATTATGTTCCGAAAACACCATGTTGTCTTTCAGGTGCGAGGCCATGCGCGCGTATCCGTAGTCGGCGACGTAATATTCCTGAAAGCTGCGCAGCCCGCCCGATTGCTGGTAGTTCTTCGTGTAGATCTGGACCGCGTCGGCCGGGAAAATCCCCTCGCGCGCGCCTTTGAGCGCCTGGGGATTGATATCGGTCGCGAAGATCACGCTGCGGTCAAGAAGGTCCTCTTCGTGCAGCAGAATCGCCAGGCTATAGGCCTCTTGCCCGTGCGAGCAACCCGCCACCCAGATGTTCAACGCGGCGTAGGTCTTCAGCACGGGCAGAACCCGGTCGCGCAAGACTTGGAAGAACTGCGGATCGCGAAACATCTCGGTCGTCGTCACCGTCAGGTGCGGCAAGATCAGGCGGAAGAACTCGGGCTCGCGCAACAAGCGATGGGTGAGCTCCAGAAAATCCCGTATGCCGAATTTGGACAAAACCGAACGCATGCGGCGCTCCATGCTGGCTTGCGCGTAGCCGCGAAAATCGTAGCCGTACTTCATGTGCACGGCCTCGAGCAGGAGCTTGAATTCCCCTTCGTCGCCGCTTGGACTCAATTCCAAATCCTTTTCCCCGCCAGCCAAACTTTCAAAATGGAAATCAGGCTCATCAGATTCACGGGCTTAGGCAGGTAGTCGTTGGCGCCGGCCTCGAGACAGAGCTCCAAATCCTGCTTCATCGCCTTGGCCGTCAGCGCGATGATCGGCAGGCGTTCAAAACGCGGCATCTTGCGAATGCGGCGAATCGCCTCGTAACCGTCCATTTTGGGCATCATGATATCCATCAAAACGGCGTCGACGACCGGGTTTTTCTCCAAAGCGTCGAGCGCCTCAAGGCCGTTGCGGGCCGCGAAGACCTTGAGACCCTTGCTCTCGAGCGCGCTGGTCAAGGCGAAAACGTTGCGAAGGTCGTCATCGACCAGCAAAACCGAGCGGCCTTCGAAGCTCTCTTCGCGCAGGCGAAGCTCCGCCAGCATCGAGCGCTTTTCGTTGGGCAGATCGGATTCCACGCGGTGAAGGAACAAATTCACTTCGTCGAGCAGGCGTTCCGGCGATTTGGCGCCCTTGATGATGATGCTCTCGGAGAATTCGCGCAGGCGCTCCTCTTCCTGGCGCTTCAGATCGCGCCCCGTGTACACGATGATCGGCGGAACGTTTTCGCCCAAGACCGCGTGAATGCGCTCGAGCAGATCGATGCCCGACAGGTCCGGAAGCGACAAATCGACGATGATGCATTCGAATTGGGTCGCGCGGATCAAGTCCAGCGCCTGTTCGCCCGAATGCGCGGTGGCGATCTCGACCCCGGGGCCGCGCAAAAGCTCTTGGATCGCCTTCATCTGGCGCTCGTCGTCTTCGATCACCAGAAGCTGCTTCACGCGCTTGTCGAGCACGCGCTCGATCTTCCGGAAGGCGCCCTTGATGTCTTCCATCGACACCGGTTTACCCAAGTATCCCATGGCGCCCAGGCGCATGGCCGCGATCTGATGCTCCATGGCCGAGATCATATGGATCGGGATATGGCGCAAGTCCGGCGACTTCTTGATGTGCTCCAAAACGCTCATGCCGCTCACGCCGGGCAATTTGATGTCGAGCAAGATCGCCTCTGGCACATGACGCTTCAAGAGCTCGAGCGCGGTCTCGCCGTCGGCGGCCGAAATCGGATTGAACCCGTGCGTGCGCGCGGCTTCCTCGACGGCCTTACGGAACTTCTCGTCGTCTTCCACGATCAAAAGCGTGCGGCCATCGCTGTCTTTCTTGACGCCCGCGATGATCGTTTCGATTTTCTTGATGTCGACCGGCGGAGCTTCGACGGGCGCCGCTTCCGGCGCGGGTGCGGGCGACACGGCGTCTTTGGTCATCACGGCCGGAATTTCAAGCGCGAAGGTGCTGCCCTTGCCTTCTTGACTCTCGACCTGAACGCGGCCCTGCAGGAGCGCCGCCAGCTCGCGCGAGATGGTCAAGCCAAGACCGGTGCCGCCGTACTTGCGGCTGATCGAACCGTCGACTTGCTCGAACGCTTCGAAGATCGCCTGGACTTTATAATCGGGAATGCCGATGCCGGAGTCCTTGACCGCGAAGCGCACGCGATCGCCCTCTGCCGTCACGATGAGCTTCACCCCGCCTTTTTCCGTGAATTTGGCGGCGTTGGATAAAAAGTTGCGCAGGATCTGCTCCAGGCGCTGACGGTCGGAATACAGGGTTTCCGGCACGCCCTTGCCGATTTCGACGCTGAAGCCGACCCCGCGGCGATCGAACAAGGCGCGGAATTGCACGTCGATTTGCGCGGTCAACGATTGTACGGCGAAGGTCTCGGGCCGCGCGTGGAGCTTGCGCGCTTCGAGCTTTGAAAGATCCAGAATGTCGTTGATCAGCGTCAGCAGATCGGAACCGGCGTCGTGGATCGTGCGGGCGAATTCGCGCTGTTGTTCGGTCAGATTGCGCTCTTTGTTCTCGTCGAGCAGCGACGACAGAATCAGCATGCTGTTCAAGGGCGTGCGCAGCTCGTGCGACATCTTGGCCAGGAATTCCGACTTGTACTGGTTCGAACGCTCGAGCTCTTCGTTGCGCGAATTGACCAGGTCTTGTTGTTTTTCGAGCGAGCGCGCTTGCGCTTCGAGCTCCTCGTTGATCTGGCGCAGCTCTTCTTGTTGCGACTCCAAGCGCTCTTGCGAACGCAGCAGCGCTGTGGACTGCTCCTCGAGTTCCTCGTTCGAGGTGCGCAGTTCCTCTTGCTGAGTCTGCAACTCCTCGCTCTGCCGCTGGGTCTCTTCGAGGAGTTCGTCCTGACGTTCACGCGCCCGCGACGTGGCCAGGGCGACCGCGACTTGCTCTTGCGCGGCCGCCACCAACTCCATTTTTTCCGGGTCCAGCGCATCAAAGCCCGCGAGCTCGATCACCCCTTGAGTGGCGTCTTGAAATTTGAGCGGAATAAGAAGCAGGCTGCGCGGCGGGGCCGAGCCCAAACTCGAGTCGATCGGGAAATAGCCTTCTGGAACTTCCGCGATCTGATGGATGTCCGCGCGTTGGGCGGCCGCGCCGACAAGGCCCTCGCCCGGAACGAAACTGAGTTCCCGCACGCCCACCGAACCGGCCACGGTGGCCACGCGATCCAGGCGGTTGTTTTCCAGGACGAAGAAATTGCCGGCGACGAGTTCCAGTTTCTCGATCAAAAAATGCAGCGTGCGTTCGGCGATTTTTTCCGGGCCGGGCTGCGCCGAGAAGAGCTGGCCCAGCGAGGCCAAACCCGACTGCACCCAATTTTGCTGGCGCTGCCGCCGGCTTTCAAGAATCTGCGCTTTCATTTGCGCGCGCACGAGCCAGTACGCAAGGATCACGAGCCCGAGCGCGACCCCGGCCAGCGTGAAAAAAGTGAGCAAAACAAGCCGAGCGCCCAGATTCACGGCCTCGGTCCGCTTCGCCAACAGGCCGCTCTCGATACTGGCCATCATGTCGATCTGGCGAGCGATCCGATCCATGCTCTCTTTGCCCGCCAAGATCAACGTGGAGCCGACCAAGGCTTTGGGGCCTTGCTTGCGGACCACGTCCATGTTGGTGTTCAGCCGCTCCAATCGATCGTTGAGCGCCGCCTTCAAGACTTCGATGTTGTGCTGTTGGCCGGAGTTGTCGGCGGTCAGAAGCTGGACTTTTTCCAGCTGCTTCCACATGCCTTCTTTGGCGCCATCGAACTCCAAAAAGAACGCGGGCTCAGCCGCGATCATGTAGCCGCGGGCGATGGACTCCAGATTGCGCGCGGTCGTCTCTAAATCCTTCAGGTCGTCCAAAACCTCATAGGTATGAAGTACCCATTCCTTATGATCGGCCAATTGGTCCAAGTTGCGATAAAGAACGACGCTATTGACGAAAAGGGCAACAAAAGCCGTAAGGAAATAGAGCGAAAGCTTTCTCAGATCCGTTTGCATTCAAGCTCCATAAATCATGCAATGAGGCACTTTTCCTCTTGTACGAGGAAAATATTCCAGCCGGGGCGCGTCTAGCGCGAGTTTATAAATACATAAACGAAGTTAGCAAAGAGAATACCAGCGGATCATACATTCCGTCGGTATTTGCCCCCGACTTCATAGAGCGCCGTCGTCATCTGGCCAAGTGTGCAGACTCGCGCCGCCGCCATGAGCGCCGCAAAGATGTTTTCACCGGATGTGGCCGCTTTTTTGAGCGCCGCCAATTGCTTCTCGGCCTCTGAAGCGTGGGTGTCGCGGTAACTGACCACGTTTTCCAGTTGCTGCTTCTTCTCTTGCGGCGTCGCGCGCGCCATTTCGATTTTAGGAGGAACGAAGCCTTCCTCGAGCGTCTTCGGATCGACAAACGTGTTCACGCCGACGATCGGCAGATCGCCGTTGTGTTTCAAGGTTTCGTAATAAAGCGATTCTTCCTGAATGCGGCCGCGCTGATACTGCGTCTCCATCGCCCCGAGCACGCCCCCCCGCGCGTTGATCGCCAGAAACTCTTCGAGCACGGCCTCTTCCACCTGATCGGTGAGCCATTCGGCGAAGTAACTGCCTTGCAGCGGGTTCTCGTTTTTCGCCATGCCGAATTCTTTGTTGATGATCATCTGAATGGCTTTGGCCCGGCGGACCGACTCTTCCGTCGGGGTGGTGATGGCCTCGTCATAGGCGTTGGTGTGCAGCGAATTGCATTGATCGAAAATCGCGATCAGCGCTTGCAGGGTCGTGCGGATGTCGTTGAAGTCGATCTCTTGCGCGTGGAGCGAGCGCCCCGACGTTTGAATATGGTACTTCAGTTTTTGCGAGCGATCGTTCGCGCGGTACTTGTCCCGGAGCGCCACCGCCCAAATCCGGCGCGCCACGCGGCCGATCACGGTGTATTCGGGATCCAGACCGTTGGAAAAGAAAAACGACAAATTCGGCGCGAACGCGTCGACGCTCAATCCGCGCGACAGATAATACTCGATGTACGTGAAGGCGTTCGACAGCGTGAGCGCCAGCTGCGTGATCGGGTTCGCGCCGGCTTCGGCGATGTGATAGCCCGAAATCGAAACGGAGTAGAAGTTCTTCACGTCGTTTAGAACGAAGTACTCCTGGATGTCGGCCATCATCTTGAGCGCGAAGTCGATCGAAAAGATGCAGGTGTTCTGTCCCTGGTCCTCTTTCAAGATGTCGGCTTGCACGGTGCCGCGCACGGTGCCAAGCGTTTGCCGGCGAACCTTATCGAATTCCGCCGAATCGAGTTTGCGGCCCAACTCCGTCTCGCGCTTTTCGACCTGCTGGTCGATCGCCGTGTTCATGAAGAACGCCAGGATCATCGGCGCCGGACCGTTGATGGTCATGGACACACTGGTCGAGGGGTCGCAAAGATCAAACCCGGAGTAAAGCTTCTTCATGTCGGCAAGGGTCGCGATGCTCACGCCGCTCTCACCCACCTTGCCGTAGATGTCGGGACGCGGATCGGGATCCTCACCGTACAATGTGACGCTGTCAAAGGCCGTCGACAGGCGCTTGGCGGGCTCGCCCCGGCTCAAGTAATGAAAACGCCGGTTGGTGCGCTCAGGCGTGCCTTCGCCCGCGAACTGGCGGGTGGGATCCTCTTCGCTGCGTTTCAAGGGGAAAACCCCGGCCGTGAACGGGAACGATCCCGGCACGTTTTCCAGTTTCAGATAGCGCCAGCGGTCCCCCCAGTCGGTGTAGCTGGGAAGAACGACGCGCGGAATGTCCAAGCCGCACAGGCTTTTGCGGGTCAGGGGCTGGCGCACTTCGCGGCCGCGCACTTCGTAGCGGAACTCGTGGCCCGCGTAGCTTTTTTTGAGCTCGTCGAAGCCGCGCAGTTCCGAAAGCTCAGGCCCGGTGAATTCTTTCTCCCAGGCGGTCCGCGTGGCGGCGGGAACTTCAAGTTCTTTCAGCAATTCCGCCGCGCCGATTTTAGAGGCGACTCGGGCCTGTTCTTCGACGCGCGCTTTGTACGAACGCACGGTCGAAACGATCTCCGAGAGATAATTCTGCCGCTCGGTCGGAACGACGGTTTGTTTGTCGCTGCCGCCCAGCGCCCGGGTCCGCTCCTCTGTCAGCTGAAAACGCGGATCACCCTTGGCGGCGAGCGCGCGCGTGAGCGCCACGAAGAGTTCGTTCACGCCCTGATCGTTGAAATTCGAAGCTTGGGTCAGGTGCACGGGCACCGGCGTCGCGTGGTCAAAAATCTTGCGCGCGCGGCGATACTGTTTCTGCACATCCCGGTGCGCGTCGAGCGCGCCGCGACGGTCGGCTTTATTGATGGCGATCAGATCGGCGTAGTCGATCATGTCGATTTTCTCGAGCTGGCTTTGCGCGCCGAACTCCGAGGTCATCACGTACAGGCTGAGATCGCTGACTTCTAGAATCTTCGAGCTTGCCTGGCCGATACCCGAACTCTCTGCAATGAGCAGATCAAAATCGTAATCTTTCAAAAATTTCAGAATATTCGGGAGCGCCAAAGAGATCTCGGAGCCCGAGCCACGCGATGCCACCGAGCGCATAAACGTTCCCGTGCGCGCGAGGGAGTTCATCCGGATCCGGTCGCCAAGCAAGGCGCCGCCGGTTTTACGTTTTGACGGATCGACGCAAACCACGGCGATCTTTGCATCCGGAAACTGATTTTTGAAGCGTGTGACCAGCTCGTCGATCAACGACGATTTACCCGCGCCGCCCGTTCCGGTGATCCCTAGAACCAGAGGTGGGCTGCCCGCTTTACGCTTAAACCCCGTTAAGCTCTCGAGCACCGGAGCCTGACCTGTTTCGATCGCGGTGAGCGCCAAGCCCAGGCCCGTTTGCGGAACTCCGGTTTTGGGTGCGGAAACCTTCGCGGCAAACTGACCCGGATCGAAATCGCAGGCTTTTACGATTTCGAGAATCATGCCCTCAAGCCCTAAGCGTCGACCATCATCGGGATGAAAGATCCGCGTGATGCCGTAGCGCTCAAGCTCGGTCTTTTCCTCGTGAACGATCACGCCGCCGCCGCCGCCAAAGATCTTCACGTGCGCGGCACCGTTTTCGACCAAGAGATCACGCAAGTACTTGAAGTACTCCATGTGACCGCCCTGGTAGGAGCTCACGCAAACGCCCTGCGCTCCCTCTTGCAATACGGCTTCGGCCACTTCACGCACCGAGCGGTTGTGCCCTAAGTGAATAACTTCCGCGCCGTTGTCCTGTAGCATCCGGCGAATCACGTTGATGGCGGCGTCGTGCCCGTCGAAGAGCGAGGCCGCGGTCACAATGCGAATCGGATGCGTTGAGCTCATGCGCAGTTCCTTGACCTAATGTCCTTGAAAATCGGGCGCGCGTTTTTCAATGAACGCCTTGACGCCTTCGATATGATCTTTGGTTTCGAATGTGCGGCCGAACAGCTCGGCCTCTAGCTTCAAGCCTTCGCTCTGCGAGCGATCGCCACCGTGGTTGATGGCCTCTTTCACCCAGGCCATGGCCAAGGGTGCGCGTTGGGCCAAACCCTCGGCGAGCTTCAACGCCTGCGCCATCAGATCGCCCGGCTCCACCACGTGCGCGAACAAGCCCCATTCATATCCCTGTTGCGCGGTAAAGAGCTCACCACTCAGCGCCACGCGACGCGCGAGCGTGCGTCCTAAGTTACGGGTCAAGCGCTGGGTGCCGCCGTAGCCAGGAATTAAACCCAGCGTGACTTCAGGTAAGCCCCATTTGGCTTTGTTCGACGCGACGATGAAGTCACAGGCCAGCGCGAGCTCGAGTCCCCCGCCCAATGCAAAACCGTTCATCACGGCGATCACGGGAAACGGTAGGTCTTCGATTTTCTGGAAGAGGGCTTGACCCGCAATGGCCATCTCGCGCGCGTGCGCGGGCGTTAGATTTTCCATTTCTTTGATGTCGGCGCCGGCCACGAAGGACTTTTCACCATCACCCGTCACCAAAAGCGCACGGATATCGCGCTTATGATCCAGATCGTGAAGCAAAACCTTAAGGTCTGCCAAAACCTGTTTGTTCAAAGCGTTCAGAGCTTCGGGGCGCGAAATCTTCAGCACACCGATGCGGCGATTGTTCCCTAAATCCTTCACTTCGTAATTCAGAGTTTTCAAATCCATCTAGCGCGCCTCGTACGTGTAGAAACCACGACCGGTCTTCTTACCGAGCCAGCCGGCTTCGACGTATTTCACGAGCAACGGACAGGGACGATACTTCGTATCGCCGAGTCCTTCATGCAGCACATTCATGATCGCCAGGCACGTGTCCAGGCCAATGAAGTCCGCGAGAGTCAGTGGCCCCATCGGTTGGTTGGTGCCGAGCTTCATCGCCTGGTCGATGTCTTCGACTGAAGCGATGCCCTCGTGCAGCGTGTAGACGGCTTCATTGATCATCGGCATCAAGATGCGATTCACCGCGAAGCCCGGCATGTCCTTCACTTCGACAAAAGTTTTACCCAGAGCTTGAGCGAACTTAGCCACGGAAGAAAAGGTATCTTGTGAAGTCTGCAAACCCCGAATGCCTTCGACCAGCTTCATCAGCGGCACCGGATTCATAAAGTGCATGCCCGCCACCTTGTCGGGACGCTTCGTGGCCGCCGCGATCTTGGTGATCGAAATGCTAGACGTGTTCGTGCACAGGATCGCGTCCGGCGGGCACGCCTGATCGAGGTCTTTGAAGATCTTAATTTTCAGGTCGATGTTTTCGGTCGCGGCCTCGATCACGAAATCGCAATCTTTGAAGTCCGCCGTGGACGTCGAAGTCTGGATCTTACCGAGCAGCTCTTTCTTCGCGGCTTCGGTCAACGCTTCTTTTTTGATGAGACGATCGCAGCTCGAAGTGATCGTGGCGATCCCCTTATCGAGCGCTGCCTGCGAGATATCAATCATCCGCACCGCAATGCCCTGCGCCGCCACGACCTGCGCGATTCCATTACCCATTTGACCGGCACCCAGCACGCCAACTCGTTGAGGACGCATAAATTCTCCTTAAAAAAAGAAATTTATAGGTCGCGGCGCTGACTTAGGCAACGGATTTGGTTTTAGAAACGGACCACGCCGCTCGGCGAGAGACTCCAGATCAAACGGATCTCGTCATTGTTCACTTTAGACCCCTGCTCGAGCACTTTGGTGCCCACCAGAATCAAGTTCGACGAACGGGTGGCGTTCGAGAGAACAAGGGCCAGGCTGAGCTCGCGCTCCAAATCGCCCGGCGTTTTCAAATTGGGATCAAATTGGTCGTAGCGCAAATGGCCGGAAAAGATTTTGGAAAACTGATAGTTGAGGTCGCTATGACCCGTCGCGAATTTGCCGATCATGGTCTCTTGCTCGCGTTCGCCGGCGTAAAATTCAAGGACCCATTCGAACTTCTTGCGGTGCCAAGCCATGTTCACGCCGCCGATGCGCCAGAGCGACTCTTTGGCCGGATCGACGCCCGCGAGCGTGTCCGTGCTGGTCGACGTGGCGATGGGTTTGGTGCCGCCCGTCTGACCGTTCAACCCGATCTGAAACGCATCGGTACGGTAACCCCACTTGGCGCTGTACCAAATGCGCCCGTCGGTGTCGCTGTCGCTCTCGCCGTTGTGAATCACGAAACCGGTGAAGTAACCGTTATGCGCGATCTCGTACGATCCGCCCACATCCCGCAGCATCATCGCGCGCTTTTTGAACAGCAGCGAGCGGGGGAAAATCAATTCGCGCTCCCACTGCGCGCCCTCGATACCCCATTCGACGGGGATACGGCCTAAACGCACCCGGCCGTACGGGTTATTGTATTCGCCGAACGCTTCGACCAGCGTCACATCGTCGGGCACCGCGAGCTCGTAGCGCGCGGTCGGGTTTAAAAGCGTGCGGGGTCCGATGCGGATGACGCCCGCGTACTTTTGCTCGAGCTCCCATCTGAGCGCGAACGAGCTGTCACCGATCGTGAATGAGCCGTGGGTCGGTTCTTTGAGTTTGAATTCCGGGCGGATCAGCAAATCGTGGATGCGCAATTCACCGATGTCTTCGCGTAGGATTTTGGCGTGCGCGGGGAAAGCCAAGCACGCGGCAGCGATAAGGGTGAATGCGCGAAACATTCATCTATGTTATCTCGGCGCATCACGTGGCTCAAGATAACGCATCGCAAGAGCTGGACTGAGGTTGGCCTAGACCACCCGTTCGCGAGCCCTTTGTCTTTGCCGAGCCTTGTATTCGTCATGCGAGGCCGGACCGGACAGCGTGCGCAGGAAATGTTCATAGTCGAGGATCTGCACCTCGTAGGGATAAAAGAAGCTGAACGATTTTTGGGTTTCCGGGTGGGTCACGCGCACGAGCTGCCGCGTGATGAATTTGATGAAGCGATAATCGCGGCTGGTGAAGGTGTTGTGCTTTTCCAGGAATTTCGCTTTGCCCTGATCGATCTCTAAACGCTCGAGCAGAAGCTTGTCGAGCTCGGCGGGCTCAAGGTCGGTTTTCTTAGGCAAACCTTCGATCACGTCCAAGAACAGATTCACGGGGTAAAGCGTGTTGTTCGATTGGTTGGGGATCACGTTGGCGGGACTCACCACGTGATTGATCACCAAGAACCGCATCACG
>DAISHW010000064.1:0-6266 GCA_036822295.1 Bdellovibrionales bacterium
GACCCCCAAGAAAATCATCAGCCATTTGGCAACCGGTCGATTCATGCCGATATCATACCAATGGATTACTGGACGACAAACCTTTTCCAACGCCGGTGCAGCCACATCCACTGTTCAGGCTCACGTCTGACAAAATACTCAAGTTCGTCGTTGAACCCTTGAGTCACCGTTTCGACTTCGCCTTCGGTGTTCATGCGACGAACGAAGTGAATGGCATGGCGTCCGCTCGGGGTGCGCACGGTGTACACCGAAACCACCGGCGCGCCCGAGCGTTGCGCCATCACCGCAAGGCCCGCGGCCGTACCTGTCTCGCGCCCGAAGAACTTCGTGCGCACGCCGATCGGCGGCCCGGTGAATTGGTCCAGGGGGATAATCACCGCGTCGCCGCGCTTGAGCGCCTTCAACAAAGCGTAAGAGCTGTTGCGCGGAGGCACGAACTTCATGCCCACACGCTCGCGCATGCCGAACCAAAGATCGTTCAACCACTGGAGCTTAAAGAACTTCGAAACCATGGTCATCGGGTAGCCGCGAATGGCCAAGGCCGAAGCCGCCAAGTCGCCATGGCCCAGGTGCAGGGTCAAAAGCAGCACGCCTTTGCCCTCTTTCAAGGCGGACTCAAAGACATCCAGGCCGTGGTACTCAAAATAGCGGTCGACGTTGTCAGGCTTGAGCCAGGGCAAAAAGCTGTACTCGATGAAGTTCAGCCCCAAATGCCGCAAACTCTGGCGGGCGGCATAGAGCCGCTCGCGCGCGGACCATTCGGGAAAGGCGATCTCTAAATTGTCCAATACGACCTGGCGACGGATGCGAAAGATATCCAGCCATAAAATGGCGAGCGACGCCGCCATCCACCAACGCAGCTTATGCGGCAGCTTGAATATCAAGTAACTAACGGCTCTTGCGAGCCAACCGGTCAATCGCTTCATTTAACGCCCGAACGTCACCTTTGAATTCCATTCCGAGTTCGATCACCCAGAGACGATCGCGCAAGCGCCCGAACGCCGACAGTTTGGTGGCATCCTTGCCGGTGGTCACGATCCAACGAGCCTGGAGTTTCGAGGCCTCGTCCATGATGTCTTCCACTTCCAGATCCGTGTAACGATGGTGATCGTCAAACTTGCGGTGCGTGACGATCTTGATCGTGTCCCCGAGCGTGCGCTCGACCGCTTCGGGCTTGGCCACGCCGCTCACGAGCAGGCCGGCGTCCTTAAGAGAATCTTTTCGCTCGCCCTTCAGATTGCGCAATCCCTTATACAAATACTCGGCGAGCACAAGGGGCTTGTCGGTGCGGGACTTGAGCCAATCGAGCCGCTCCTGGAGCTCTTCTTTAGAAACCAAATTCGCCTTGGTCAGAATGACCACGTCCGCGCGCCGCAAAGCCGGGTTGAGCGATTCACGCGCGAGACCCACCGGTAAGACGCGGTAGTTCTTCACGGACTCGCTCGCGTCGAACAAGAGCAGATTCAGATCGCGGTGCAGGGCGCGGTGCTGAAAAGCATCGTCGCAAACGATGAAATCCACCTTCCCGCTCTCGAGCACGGCTTGGGCCGCGGCCTTGCGACGCGCGCCCACCACGACTTTCATTTCGGGATGCGTGCGTTTGATCAACGCCGGCTCATCGCCGTAGGTGTTGGCGGCGCCGGCGCTGGTGTCGACTTCGAGAACGCCTTTTTGCTCGCGCTTGTAACCGCGGCTGATCACCGCGACGGAATGACCGCGCTTCTTGAGCATTTCAATGAGTGCCAGCGCCACCGGAGTTTTGCCCGTACCGCCCACCGTCAGATTGCCGATCGCGATCACTTTGGCGTCGACTTGCGCGACGCTTAGGATTTTATGATCGTAGGCCCAGTTGCGCATCAAGGTCGCCCCTTGATAAAGCCAACGCATGGGAAAGAGCAGTTCCCTCATGTGGCCGGCCCCCAATACGGCTCCAGGGCCGCGGCCACGCGCGCGGTCGCGCCTTTATCCCCCAATCGCGATTTCGCGGTTTTCAATCGGCCCGCAAGCGCCAAGCGCAGCTCGACATCCTTGATCAGAGGGTTCAAAAGCTTCACCAACTCGGGCGGGTCCGCCTGACCTTGAAAGACTTCGGGTACCACCAAGTCGTCGAGCACCAGGTTGATCAAGCCGAAGTACTTCGTGCTCTTCACGAATCGCTTGGCTAAAAAGGCTGTGAATCCGTTCATCTTGTACATGATCACCATCGGCTTTTCGAGCAGACCCACCATCAAGGTGGCGGTGCCCGAGGCGCAAAGCACCACGTCCGCTAAATCAATCATGGAGAAAGGTTCGTCTTTGATCAACATCAGCGGAAAATCCAGACCTTCCAGTCGGGTCTCAAGCTCCTCTTTGCTGAAATTCGGGGCAATGAACAGGGCGATCTTCAATCCCGGGTGCTGCAGGCTCAACGCCCGGGCGGCCGCAAGCTGCGTGTCTAAATGATGTTTGAGCTCCGAGCGACGGGAGCCGGGCATCAGCGCCAGCATCACTTCGTCGGGCTGAATGCCGTACCGGGCGCGGTGCAGGCGGCGGGCCGAGGCCGCGAAATGCTTCGGGTTGAGTTCGTCGAGCAGTGGATGCCCCACGAACTCGACGTTCATGCCATGCGATTTGTAGAAATCGACCTCGAAAGGAAACACGACCAGCATCTTGTCGATGTCGCGTTTGATGTCCTTAACCCTGCCGGTCCGCCACGCCCACACCTGCGGAGAGATGTAGTACACCACCGGCACGCCAAGCGCTTTCAAGCGCTTCGCCAGCCGCAGGTTGAAGCCCGGATAATCGAGCAGCAAAACCACTTGGGGCTTGCGGGTCTGGGCCGCATTCAAGACGTCGTAGAAGGCCTTCTTGATCACGCCCCAATGCGAGATCACTTCCTGAAGACCGACCACCGCCAAGTCTTCGGCATTGGCCAGCCGCTCGAATCCGAGCTCGGCCATAGCTTGATCGCCGATGCCGAAGGCCTCGACGTGAATATTATGTTTCTTCCAGTGTTCGAGCAGACGTTGCGCGTACAGGCAGCTCGAGGCTTCGGCCGCGACGATCAGAATTTTACGAGAGTCGGTCGAGGGCATTCTTCACGATCTTTTCCGCGAGCGCGAGGGCGCGCAAACCGTCGCGACCCGAGACCGGGACGGGCTTGTCCTCGGCGATGCTCGTGAAAAACGCGCGCGTCTCTTCCAGGAGCGCGTCGCCTTTCTCCATATTGAATTGCTCGTGCTCGAGCGGAATGTTGCCTTCCGTCCACTCGCCCGTTTTGGTGAGCAGATTCACTTCACCCGCTTGGAAATCGATCGAAAGGTACTGGCTCGCTTGAAAAACGCGGAATTTGCGCTGCGAATTTTGCGAAACGCGCGAGGCGGTCAAGTTCGCCACCGCGCCTGA
The DNA here is from genome assembly GCA_036822295.1 of Bdellovibrionales bacterium. Lineage (GTDB taxonomy): Bacteria > Bdellovibrionota > Bdellovibrionia > Bdellovibrionales > UBA1609 > JALHOQ01. Next base: position 3,385 of record DAISHW010000064.1, read on the forward strand.
CTTGAATTCAATGCGGGCGTTGGCGATATCGAGTTTCCGGGTGAGCACGGGCGTGCCCACCGCCGACACGCTCACCGGCTCGCTCTGCACCAGCGACAACACCACGTCCAGATCGTGGATCATCAGATCCATAACGACATCGACTTCCGTGCTGCGCACCTTGAACGGCGCCAAGCGATGGCACTCGATGAACAGGGGCTTTTCCAGCTTGGCTTTGGCGGCTTGAAAAGCCGGATTGAAGCGCTCGACATGGCCGACCTGAAATTTCAAATTCTTCTGTTCGGCGATCCCGCACAGGGTTTCCGCCTCTTCCACGGTCGAAGCGATGGGTTTTTCGACCATCACGTGAACACCGTTTTCCAAAAACAACCGCGCGAGGCCGAAGTGCGCCGGCGTCGACGCCGCGATCGTGACCGCGTCGACTTTGCCGATCAGGGCTTGGGCCTCGTGAAAGGCCTGGACGCCGAGCTCGCCGGCGACGCGGTTGGCATTCTCTTGAAGGGTGTCGCAGACGCCGATGAGCTCCACCCCGTCGACCATTTTATGTTTCTGCGCGTGCCAGCGCCCCAGGTGACCGACGCCGATGACGGCCGAACGGATTTTCATCGCGCGATTCCCCGCTCCGATTTTTTGATGAACTGAACCAGGTGCTTGATATTGTCGCTCGCGGCGCATTCCGTTTCGATCTCGGCCAAAGCCTCTTCGATCGTGCGATTGCCTTTCAGAACGATGCGGACCGCGCGGTAGACGTTGTCGATCTCTTCCTTCGAAAAGCCCGCGCGCTCGAGCCCGATCGAATTGGTGGCGCGCGACACCGCGTACTTGCCTTGCGCGATCGTAAACGGCATCACGTCTTTGTTCACGGCGCTATCGCCCGCGATGAACGCGTAGCGACCGATCGTGATGAACTGATTGAAGCTGCAAACGCCGCCGACGCGCACGTGATCCTCGACGGTCACGTGTCCCGCGAAGTTGGTGGTGTTGGCGATCGCGATATGACTGCCCAAATGGCAATCGTGGGCCACATGCACGTAGGCCATCAGCAAGTTCTGGTTGCCGATCGAGGTCACTCCCCCGCCCGTCGCGGTGCCGACGTTGATGGTAACGAACTCGCGGATCTGGTTGCCGTCGCCCATTTCAAGCCGGGTCGGCTCGTTGTTGTATTTCAAATCTTGCGGCGGCCCGCCGACCATCGCGCCCGAATAGATGCGATTGTTCTTCCCCATCGTGACCTGGCCGTGCTCCGAGCCGATCACGACGTGACTTTCGACGCGCGTGCCGGCGCCGAGCTGAACTTTGCCTTTGAGTATCGAGTAGGGGCCGATCACCACTCCCGTGTCGAGTTCGACGGACTTGTCTAAGATGGCTGTCGGATGGACATCGACGGATTTCATTCAAGTCACTTTCATGCTTTTTCGTGCCGGCTTTGGTCACGCTGATTTTTCAGCGTCACCTTGGCCAGAATCTCGGCCTCGCTGACGACATTGCCGTCGACGCGCGCCTGGGACTTGATCACGATCATCTGACCGCGATCTTTCACGATCTCGGCGCGCAGTTCCAGAGTGTCCCCCGGAACCACGGGACGGCGGAATTTCACTTCATTGCCGCTCGCGATGAAGAAATCCATCTCCGGATCGCCTTTGCGGTAATAGGCCAGACACGCGGCCTGAGCCATGGCTTCGAGCTGCAGCACTCCGGGCATCACCGGAAGACCGGGAAAATGGCCCGGAAAGAACGGTTCGTTGAACGTGACGTTTTTGATCGCGACGACCTTCTGGCCGGTGCGCGACTGCGTGGAAGGACCGGCCTCCCACGAAACGACCTTGTCCACCAACAGAAACGGGAACCGGTGCGGCAAGATCTTTAAAATGTCACGGCAACTGAAAACCGGTTCCACTATTTGCCCGAGTCGTAGGCTTTGATCACGCGTTCGGTGAGATCGATTTCTTTCTTCGCCCACATCACGCTGTTTTCGGCTTTTTCCAAGATGACGGTGAATTCTTCTTTTTTCGCCATGTCGTCGATGATCTTGCGAAGTTTGTCGACGATCGGCTTGGTCAGGTCGCGCTCACGTTTTTGGATATCCATTTGCGCTTTGCCGGCCGACTCTTGGTACTTGCCCATCTCCATGCGGATTTCGCTCTGCTTTTTCGAGCGCGCCTCTTCGTTCATGGCCATCGAACGTTTTTCGAAATCCTCGTGCATTTTTTTGATGTCGGCTTCTTTCTTCTCGAGGTCTTTTTTCTTCTTGTTGAATTCATCCTCGAGTTCCTTCTTCGCCTTTTTACCGGCGGCGGTTTCTTGGATGGCTTTCTGCATGTCGATGTAACCGATTTTGATATCGGCCGCGAACGCCGGAAGCGAGATGAGTGCGCTGACAATCAATGCGGAAATAGTGTTCTGCGTCATAAGTTCGAATCTCCTAGGTAGACCTTAGATATAGGACTCGCTGTGGTTTTTGTCCAGCGTGGTTGATACGGGTGAGGTGCGGCGGACTTTTACTAGCCACTTCATGAAGGGGTTTTCATCGCCTAGACGGGAGCGAAGCACGCGCTCGCCTTGTCCGGGCGTGAGCTTTTCGGCCTCTCCCCAGAGCTCTTCGAAGAGCGTTTGGGTGGCGCCGATTCCGAGCGAGGGGAAGCTCGAGTCTTCAAACTCCCCGAAGCCCACCAAGAGCAGGTGATTCCATAGCGGACGCATCGCACGATTATAGGCCGACTCGAGTGAGCGGCCTTCGAGTTCCGCCGCCGCTTTGAGCTGTTTGGTGGAGAGCGGTGAATCACTGACCAGAAGCTCCAGTATGTTCGCGCTATCCGGCCCGAGGCCCGCGGCCACCTGTGCCGATCTTAAATAGGCCAGCGCCGCGACGAACACGTCGAACG
>DAISHW010000064.1:6276-10730 GCA_036822295.1 Bdellovibrionales bacterium
AAAGTCGCCCGCCCCTGGTACCACTTCACGTAGACGACTTTGCGGGAGCGCGAGAGCTCTTCGCGCAGGTACCAGAGCTCAGCCACGCGGTTGTCGGAGCCGGCATCCCATTCCCAGCGCATCTTCGTGCGCGGGAAAAGCTCCGACCAGATGCTGGCCGGCTCTTTCTTGTTGTTGAGAGGATAAACGAGCAGCGCGCCTTTTTTGTCGATTGCTTTGATGGCCTTAGCTCGCATTTCGGAACGTCTCATCGCGACCGAATTTAGCACAAGTTCGAGAGGGTTTGGAGTCTGGTTCACAGAGCGCCCTAACGCAGAGCTTCGCCGCCGGCGGCGAAGCTTCGCGTTACGATCTAAAAGTCACGGGCTAAATGCATATTGTTTTAGTGGTTGCTCTACACCGTACGAACGTACGAATGATTTAGTCCCGCGCCGTCCGGCCGTACGAATGATTGACTGAAAAATCCCCCGCCGCGACCGAATTTGAGAAACCACGAAGTTCGATCACGCCCTTCTCGATTTTATGGGGCCGGCCGTACGCGACGATCATGTTTCCGGGGCGATAGCTGTTTCCAGTCTTCTCAATCTCGACAACTCGCTGATCGGCCGTGTAGCGCTTCACCGGCACGATCACGACAAACTCTCCTTCACCCTTAGACGACAGGAAAAACCTCTCGCGCTGCACGCTATGGTCGACCTTCCAATCGTAATAATGATGGACGGCGCGGATATGCCAAAAACCAAACTCAGGATACTCTTTCGGTTCCTCGAGTCGCGCGCTCTTCACGACGCCGACCCAAGACACCGTGGAGTTTTTGTATTTGGCGAAACCGGCGCGCACATCGTTCGGATGAATTCGCGAGTCCGAGGCCGCGAAGAACTGCCGCTCGGTCGGCCCCGCAGGCTGAAACCGATCGGTGCGCGGAAACATTCCGACACACCCGGAAAGCAGCAAGAATAAGCATAGAAGGAGCCGCATAAACGGCCTAGAACGGCGCGCCGATGGCGAATTCGAAGTTCACGTTGTCCTCGTCGAAGCGCTCTTGGCGCTCAAGCGGGAAGCCCCATTCAAAGCGCAAGGGGCCGATCGGAGAGAACCACCGGAATCCAAAGCCCACGTCCTGACGAAGCTCTTCCAAGATCAACGCGTCGTCGGCCTGACCGATGTCGTAGAAGACCACGCCCTTGATGCCGGCCTCGGTGATCAGCGGGAACTGGAACTCCAAGTTGTAGAAGAACTGCTGCGTGCCCCCGAACGGACGAAGCGCTTCGTTCTCGGCCTCTTGCGGGGACATGCCCGAGCCGCGCGCCTGATCGTAGCGTTTCTCGGAGCGCTTGCGTTTACCGACGCTGAACCAATCGAAACCGCGAAGCGAGTTCGCGCCCCCCAGCAAGAAGAGTTCGTTGAACGGAACCTCTTTGCTCGAGTCGTTCGAAGAAATAAATCCGTACGTGATGTTGTTGCGCCACACGAGTTCCCAGAACAGCTTCTTGTAGTAACGGAACGTACCGAAGCCCTTCGTGTAGTCCTTCGATCCGCCGACGCCCGCATACTCGAGCGAAACGGAGCTGAACATACCCTTGGACGGCGTGAAGCGGTCATCGCGCTTGTCGTATTCGAGCGTGAAGGTCACCGAACTCGTCGTGCCGTTGGCGGTGTCGACCGGGAACAGATCCGGATCGCCATTCACTTCGTCGACGTGCAGATCTGTCTCATCCAATTTGTAACGAATAAACCCGTCCAGATACGGCGCGAGCGGGTGGCCGACACGCAGTGCGCCCCCGGTCTTGGTCTCTTCGTATTCCGTCAGCAAACGTTGGCTACGGAACACATCGAAGCCACCCGACCATTCGGTGTCGAACAGATAGGGTTCGGTGAAACCGAACTTATATAAAGACTGCCGCTTCGACAAATCGATCGAGACGTTGAGCTTTTGACCTTTGCCCAAGAAGTTGGTCTGGCTCACCTGACCGTTGAACACCAGGCCGTTGAAGCTCGAATACCCCGCGCCGACCTGGATCGTGCCGGTGTTGCGCTCCTTCACCACGATATCGATGTCCATGATGTCGTTGCGACCCTTGGGCGTTTTCGTGTTGAAATTCACCTCTTCGAAGTATCCCAGGCGCTTCACGTTATCGATCGACTCGCGCTTACGGGTTTCGTTGTAGAGTTCGCCCTCGAGAATACGCAGTTCACGGCGAATGACTTTGTCGCGCGTCTTGGAGTTACCGACCGCAACGATCTTACCGATGTAAACCTTCTGGCCCTTGTCGATCTCGAAAGTGATGTCGACTTCGCGATCGGCCTCGCGAATGCGCGTGCGCGGAATCGGGTTCGCGTACGCGTAGCCTAAGTCCCCGTATTTGGCCTGCAGCGCCTTCAAATCGTCTTGCAAGATCTGGTAGCGGAACAAGTCCTGCTCTTCGATCTGCGTGGTCTCGAACAATTCCTCGCGCGAGAACAAAAGATCGCCGGTGAAATCCACCGAGCCGACTTTGAACTGCTCGCCTTCTTCGATGCGGATCGAGATGTAGATCGCCTTCTTGTCCGGGGTCACGTAGACCTGCGGACGATCGATCTTCACCTGCACGTAACCTTCGTTGAAATAAACCAGGTTCAAGACCTGCACGTCGCGATCGAAGGCCTCTTGTTTGTACGCGCCCGAGCCCGAAACGAACGAGAAGAAACCACCCTCTTGGGTGATCATCGCGGCTTTCAGTTTGCCGCTGTCCATTTTCTTGTTGCCGATGAAACTGACGCGCTTCACGCGCACCTTGTCGTTTTCGCGCACCGTGAATTCGAGTTTCACGTTGTCGCCCTCGCCGGTCGGCGTGAGCTTCGAAGTCACGCGCGCGAGGAAGAAGCCCTTGTCCTCATACAGTTTCTCGAGCTTCTCGGTGGCCTCGCGGATCTTGGCTTGATTGACGATCTCATACGCCTTGATGCCGGCGGTCTCTTTGAGCTCGTCGTCTTCGATCTCGTCGTTGCCTTCGAACACGATCTCGGCGATCGACGGTTTTTCGACCACCGTGTAGGTCAGCGTGATTTTCGGATTGTCCGTGCGGTCGACGATGACGTCGTAAAAATACCCCGTGCCGAACAGCTCGCCGATATCTTGGCGAATCGTTTCGGCGCTGTAAGGCGCGCCCTCTCTGCTGATGAGCTTGGCGCGAATCGCGTCGACTTCGATCTTCTTGTTGCCTTTGATTAAAATTTTATCGATATCGCCGGCGCGCATCGGCGTTTCGTCCTCTACCGGAGCCAGGGGACGAGCCGCCGGTTTTTGGGCGGCCCGCGGCCCCCGGGAACGCGGCGGCGCGGGTTTCGCGGTCGCTGGTTTGGTCGCGGGCTTTCCCGCCGCGGCCCCGGGACTGGGCGCCTGCGGCTCAGAGGTCTGGCTGCCGGTCGCGGCTTGGCCGAACACGGACACGTGCCCCGCGAAAATCAGAAGCAAAATCACCAAGCTGCACGAGCGCCAAGTTCGTGTTGTCAGAGGCCCATCCTAAATCGTCGTAAACACTGAATTTCTCTTCAAAAAAACCTAGCCCAAACGACAACCGAAAGTCAAAACGCTAAATCGAAGTCACGGCGCGCAAGTTTTCGGAGATTAAAAAACCCAGTGGCCGTCAGCCATCTTAACAGAGCGCGGGAAACGCTGGGCGAAGCGTTGATCGTGAGTGACCACCACGAGCGTAAGGCCCATCTCTTCTTTCAAACGGAAAAACAGATCTTGAATCTTCTGCGAATTTTCGCTGTCAAGGTTGCCCGTCGGTTCATCGGCCAGCAAAACCGCGGGCTTATGGAACAACGCGCGCGCGATCGCCACCCGCTGCTGTTCGCCTCCCGACAATTCCGACGGATAATGCTCCAGACGATGGCTGAGTCCCAAGTAATCTAACAGGGCCGCGGCCCGCGCGCGGGAGTCGCTCACCGACTGGCCCACGATCCGGCCCGGCATCATCGCGTTTTCGATCGCGGTGAATTCGCTGAGCAGATGATGAAACTGAAAAACGAAACCGAGTTTCTGCGAGCGAAACGCCGAGAGCTCCGCGTCGTTCTTGGCGAACAGGTCTTCGCCCGCGAACGTCACCGTCCCGCGGGTCGGCCGATCGAGCGTGCCTAGAATATGCAAGAAGGTGCTCTTCCCCGCCCCGGACGCGCCCAAAATGCACACGGCTTCGCCTTGAACGACTTCGAAATCGAGTCCTTTCAGGATCTGCAATTGACCGTAACTTTTCTCGATGCGCGACGCGCGGATCATTCGTACCTCAAGCCTTCGACAGGCGTAATCCGCGCTCCACGTCGTGACGGGACCAAAGTCGCCACGAAGCAAATCAACAGACTGGTGCCCACGATAGCCAATAAATCCAGAAACTGCACATCCAAATCGATGTGATCGAGCTTATAAACGTCCGGCGGGATCAGTTCCCAGCGCACCTGCGCCCACTCGGCGA
>DAISHW010000065.1:0-10713 GCA_036822295.1 Bdellovibrionales bacterium
CGGATAAGGCCCTCGTTCTTCAAGAGCGCGGCGACTTTCTTCGGGGTGAAACGCGCGACTTTCTGGGGATCGAACGCGGCAAAGGCCTTGCGGTAATTCTCTCTCTTGGAAAGCACGGTGTACCAGCTCAAACCGGCCTGCGCCCCCTCGAGAATCAGCATTTCAAAATGCTTGCGGTCCTCGTGGACGGGCCGCCCCCACTCCTTGTCGTGATACTCCACATATAAGGGGCGATCCAAACTTACCCATGGACATCTTTTCTTCATGCGGGACTCCTTCCGGCGGTTTTTAGCGGAGTACAAGTAACTGATTTCATGCACTTAACGCAAAACATTTCGCCCTTCGGCGAGTTCTTATCGACCCCATTGACTTACACATTTCTTACACCTATTCTTACACCTGCCCCGGAACCCTCTGAGTGAAGGATAAAGACATGGCCCCGAAGAGAAAACCGCAGCCGCTGACCTTAAAAGAACGCAATGTCCTCGAGTTCATTGAGTTGTTCGTGCAAGAGCGGCACGTGTCTCCGACATATCAAGAGATCAAAGAGCACTTCGGTTTCGCGTCCTTCAATTCGGTGCAGCGTTATTTAAAGCAGTTACAAGATAAGAACTACATCCATATTCCCGGCGGCAATCAAAAGCGCGCGCTGCAGGTGCTGCACCCCTCGACATCGTTATCAAGTTTGCTGACGGATCGAATGAGCGATTCGGCGGCAATTCCCAACCCTACCCAAATCCCATTCCCAAATCCCTTTTTAAAGAAAGAGACTCCGTTCAAGCACGAGTCTCCTCCCGGGCTGGCGGAGTCTCTTTCTTTACCCCTTTTAGGTAAGGTGGCCGCGGGCTCGCCGATCGAGGCGTTTACGCATGACGAGCAAGTGCAAGTTCCCGCGTCTTTGATTCGCAATCCCACAAAAACGTTCGCCCTGATGGTTCAAGGCCAGTCCATGGTTGAGGACGGCATTCTCGACGGGGATATCATCTTCGTGCAGAAGCAATCTTTCGCCAACAACGGCGAAACCGTCGTGGCGATGGTGAACAACCAAGCCACCGTAAAAAGATTCTATTTACATGGTAAAAGAAAAATTAATGTCCACAGTAATCCACAGAGTGCTGCACATCCTCCCGATGAGGAGCGCTGTTTAGAGCTGCGGCCGGCCAACTCCACCATGGAATCCATGTGGTACGCGCCGTACGCGGTGGATATCCAAGGAATCGTGGTGGGTTTAGTCCGCCGCTTCTAAATCCCGCATCCGATCGGTGAGACATTTTGTCTCGCAAAGGAATACGTGTGTCTGAAAAGACGCTGGTCAATAAACAACAGAGACGCGAGGAGTTGAGGCGCGAGCTGAGTGCTCAGCTGGTCTCCCCAGCGCGGGTGGCGCCGCCGCCCGGCTTGAGCACCCGGTGGCCGAAGCTTGACCGCTATTTACTATGGCAAGGTCTTCCGAAAAGCGCGCTCACCCTTTTAGTGAGCGAGGCCGGCGGCGCCACCACGCTTTGGCAACAGAGCGCGGGCTCCGTCACCAAGAACGGCCAGTGGGCCGCGTGGATCGGCGATCGTCAGGCCAGTTTTACGCCGTGGAGTCTGCGCCATCGCGGGGTGGTTTTGTCACGCCTGTTGATGGTCTCGCCACCGTCGGACGAAAAACAGCTGCTCTGGGCCATGCAGGAATTGATGTCGCTCTGTTTGTTCGAGTTGATCGGCTGCGATTTGGGGCCGTTGACCTTGCGCGAGCATCAACTGCTGAAACTCAAGAAACTGGCCATGCGCTATCAGACCGCCGTCGTCTTCGTGTCGCGGCAGCCGCGCATTTTAAAGAGCAGCTCTTACGCGCTGGTGCTGCACTTCCTGAAAGAACAGGTGCATGTCGAACGCGCTTTGCATCGCCCCACGCCCCACACCTTTGAAAGGAGAGACCTGTATGCGGACACTTTGCCTCTGCTTGCAACGGGACGCCGAGCCCTCTGTGGCTGAGAACTTCCTGACCTTCAGTCCCCGCGTGCATTACCGCGCGCCGGGATTGGTGTTCATGGACATCACGTCGACCGCGAAGATGTTCGGCGGCGAACATCGTTTGCTCGATGAAGCCCTGCACGTGTCACGCGAGTTTTTCGCTGACGCGACCGGCGCGATCAGCGACACGCCTTGGGGCGCGCAAGCCTTGGCGGCGGAAAAGCCGGGCACGGTCAGCCTGCCCACGCGGGAGCTCACCGATCTGGCGGCGGCGCCGCTTTCGCGCCTGCATCAGCTCGAGGGATTGATCGCGTGGCGCTCGAATTCGGAAGTGGAAGACATCGTCGATTTTTTCCACATGCTGGGCATCCACCGACTGGGCGAAATCCGAAGCTTCCAGGTCGACGCGTTTCGCGAGCGCTGGCAAGAGACCGGCGGCCTGATTTGGAAGCGTCTGCACGGTCTGGACAAGCAGGTGATCTCTCCGCTGCTGCCGACCGAGGCCTTGAAAGACTATCTGAACCTGGATTTCCCAGTCTCGCTGTTGCCGTTCTTGCTCCATTGCCTGGAGAAGAGCCTGGCGCGCTTGATGGCCAGGCTTCAGGGTCGCGGCGAGTTCGCGCAGAAGGTGGTTTTGCACTTGTTCTGCGAATATTCCGATCGCGTGCACCTGCTGGAGCTTCAGCCGGCCTCGCCCAATCGAAATTTGGAGTTGTTCATGAAGCTGCTCGAGAACAAGCTCGGCCAGGTCAGCCTTGACAATCCGATCAAGCAGATCGAAGTCGACGTGATCCCCTGCCCGGAGAAAACCCAACAGCTGTCGTTCTTCGAGCCGCGCGTGAGCGACCAAGACAAACTGCAACAGCTGGTCAGCGTTTTCAATCAGGCGCGACTCACCAGCGGTTTTCTAAAACCCAAGGACGAGATTCTTCCCGAGGAAGCGTGGGAGATCACGGCGGAATTCGAAGCATCCGAGCCGGTCGAAGATGAAGTCGAGATCGAAGGCCAAAGCTTCCAGATCCGCCCCGCGTACAGCATGGCCCTGGCGCAGGCGCCGCGGCCGTCCCGGCTTTTGAAAAAGCCCATGCGTTTGACCTCACACGATATCGATCGCTTTCAATTCTTAAGTGAACAACCCATCGAGCGCATGGAGGACGGTTGGTGGGAATCGTCGCGCGGACGCGATTATTTTTTCGCGCTCTCGCCGAAAGGGGAATTCGTTTGGCTGTTTTTCGACCGTATCGAATCCCAATACTACTTACATGGATATTTCGATTGATGAAAACTTCAAATGACACCCGCATGATGCTGCAGATCACTTTTATCCTGGTTATGCTTCACGCGATGACCCTGTTTGTCTGAGCGTGAAGTCGCTCGCCCGGCCGATCGCTTACGTCGAGTTGCTCGCGCGCTCCAATTTTTCTTTCCTGCAGGGAGTTTCACATCCCGAGGAGATGGCGACTTACGCCTTGAGTTTGGGGTATCGGGGACTCGCGCTCTGCGATCTGAACGGGCTTTACGGGGCGGTCCGCGCCTTTCAGGCGATCGAGTACCCGTCCAACTTCATCGCCCCACCTAAAGAAGCCCCGAAGAACTTTTCATTCTATTGCGGAGCCGAGATGCAGCTGAGCGACCGAAGCTCGATCGCGCTGATCCCGATGCACAAGGACGGCTACACCGGCCTTTGCCAGATCATCACCGAGAGCAAACGCGAAAGCCGCAAGTACTTCTCGAATCTTTCCTTGGATACGCTCGAAACTTACAACTCCGACTTGATCGCCTTGGCTTTGCCGCCATGGACCGAGGAAAAACTTTTTCGTCTGCGCGAGATCTACGGCGATCGCCTGTACCTGCCGGTGTGGAAGGACTACACCTGGGAGTCGCTCGAGACCTACAATCAAGCTTTGCTGCTCGAGAAGAAATTCGGCTTCGAGCTCGTGGCCACGCAAAGGCCGATGATGACCGACGGCCGCATGAAAATCCTGCATGACGTGGTCACCTGCATCTTGCACGGCAAAACTCTGAAGGACGCGAAGACTCGCTTGCTGGCCAATGGCGAGCGGCATTTGAAGCCTTTGCCGGAATTGGCCAAGATCTGGCGTGATCGCCCCGATCTTTTGGCGAAGACCGTCGACATCGCGGGACGAATCGATTTTTCGCTCAAGGAATTGCGTTACGAATATCCCGAGGCCGCGCGGCCCGCGGGCGTTGAAGCCCACGATTTCCTGCGCGAGCTGGTCGAACAAGGCGCCCAGCGCCGGTTCCCCGAAGGGCTGTCCCCGCAAGTCCGCGCGATGATCGAGCACGAACTCGCGCTGATCCGTAAGCTTCGCTACGAGGATTACTTTCTGACCCTGTGGGACGTCTGCCGGTTCGCCGAGCGGCGCGGAATTCTTCATCAAGGGCGCGGGTCGGCCGCGAACTCGGTGGTCTGTTACTGCTTGGGCCTGACCGCGGTGAATCCCACCAAGGTGACGCTTCTGTTCGAGCGTTTCATTTCGGAAGAGCGCGGCGAGCCTCCCGACATCGACATCGATTTCGAAAGCGGGCGGCGCGAAGAGGTCATCCAATACATTTACGAAAAATACGGCTCCCGCCACGCGGCCATGGTTTGCACGGTGATCTGCTATCGCTCGCGCCTGGCGTTGCGTGAAGTCGCGAAGGTTTTCGGAGTGCCGCTCGCCACCGTCGACCAAATGGTGAAGTACATGGGTCGTGAGGGTATGGCGCGACTGATGGCTTCGCCCGAAAAAGCCCAGGAATGGAACATACCGAAGCGCACGTACGATCTGCTTTTACGCACCACCGAAGCCTTGAAAGGCTATCCCCGGCATTTGGGCATTCACACCGGGGGTTTCTTGATCGCCAAACGCCCGATCACCGAGTGCGCGCCGGTCGAGAAAGCCACTATGGACAAACGTTACGTCATTCAATGGAACAAAGACGACCTGATCGCGCTGAAGATGCTCAAAATCGACGTGCTCGGGCTCGGCATGCTCACGGCGCTCGAAAAAAGCTTCTCGCTCCTGCGCGAACGCGGCCACAAGCTCGATCTGTACAACATCCCCGCCGACGACGGACCGACCTATCGAATGATTCAAGCCGCCGACACCGTCGGCACGTTCCAAGTCGAATCGCGCGCGCAGATGTCCTTGCTCCCGCGCCTGAAACCCAAAAACTTTTACGATCTGGTGATCGAGGTCGCCATCGTCAGACCGGGCCCCATTCAAGGCGGAATGATCCATCCGGCGGCGCGACGGACTCGAGCCGGTGACTTATCCGCATCCCGACCTCAAGCCGATCTTGGAGCGCACGGCCGGCGTGCCGATCTTTCAAGAACAGATCATGCAGATCGCCTCGGCGGTGTGCGGGTTCACGCCGGGCGAGGCCGATGAATTAAGACGGATCATGTCGTCGAGCTGGAAAAAAGACGATCTGATGCAAGGCTTAAAACAACGCTTGATCAGCGGCATGCTCAATCACGGCATCGCGCGCGAGTACGCCGAGCAGATCTACCAAACCATCATCGGCTTCGCCTCTTACGGATTTCCGGAAAGCCACGCCGCGAGTTTCGCGATCCTGACTTACGCGAGTTGCTACATCAAATGCCGCCACCCGGGGGTGTTCGTGACCGCGCTGCTGAACGCGCAACCGATGGGCTTTTACTCCCCCCGCGCGCTCATCGCCGACGCCCAACGCCACGGCGTGAAGTTCCGCCATGTCTGCGTGCAACGCTCGGATTACGATTACTTGATGGAAGACGAGCACGTGCGCGTGGGTTTCCGCGCGATCTCGGGCTTGAAAGAAAAACACGTTCAACAGCTGGTCAAGGACCGGCGCGCGCATGGGCCGTTCAAGGATCTCACCGATTTCATTCGCCGGACGAAACTTCTGAAGACGACTTTGCTGCAACTGGGAGCGGCCGGCGCGTTGCAAGAGTTCGGGTTCACGCCGCGTGAAGCCCTGTGGCGCATCCAAGGTTTGAATCTGGATCCGCAGGGTCTGTTCTTCGGAACGCCGCCCGGCGGGGGCATCGATCAATCGGCGCTGTTGCCGGCCGAGGACGAATGGCAAAAGCTGCAGCGCGAGTATGAGTCGCAGGGCTATTCGCTGGTGCGCCATCCGGTGGGGATTTTGCGGCCCTCGCTCGGTCGCGGCTTCACGATGGCACGCGATCTGATGCGCATGCGCGATGGCGGGCGCTTAAGGGTCGCGGGGCTTTTGAGCATGCAGCAGCGGCCACCGACCGCGAAGGGTTTCGCGTTTCTGACCCTGGAAGACGAAACGGGTATCATCAACGTGGTTTTGAAGCCCGACGTGTACGAGAAATTTCGCCTGGTGGTGATTCACAACCCGCTCTTGAGCATCGCGGGTCGTTTGCAGAAGGTGGGCCGCGTGATTCACGTGAAGGCCGAGAGCGTCGCCGCGCTGCCGGTCGAGGAACTGCTCGACTCATCACGCTTTGATTTCAACAAATGCTTCGACGATCACTCGGTGGGTTGAGCGGGCGTTACGGATAGCTCTCGTTCAACACGCGCGCGAAGGTCTCGGCGAAATCCCGCGCCTCTTTGGACACCTTCGCGCCGGACGCGAGAATCTCAGCCTGGCCGAAGTCCACGCCCGCGATCAGATCGCGGAACTGGGAATTGTAAACCGGCTCGATACCCATCGCGCGCAAGTCCGCCCGGGTCTGTTCGGCCTTGCGCAGCCAAACGGTGGCCTCTTTCAGCATTTCGCGATCGCCCTTGTCCAGCGACACGGTTTGGCCGAACAACCACATCCACGCCTGGCCGAAAAAGCCGCGGTCCTGCAGATCGGTGATGCGGCCCAGAGCCATCATCGGCAGGATGTTATGGCGGAGCTGCAGGAGCGCCGTGGCCTCGCGCCGCCATTGCAGAACCATCGCCGCCGTTCGCGGCAAGATCTCGACGCGCTCCCCGCTCTCGCGATTCCGCAAAGCCTCGACGATCACGTCGTAAAAACTCAAGCGCGGGAGTTTGCGTTCGCGCAAAGACCTCTCGTAATTGTCATCAAGTTTATCCAGGTACGCGCCGAGCGCCGCGACCGCCAGGTAATCGTTGTCGGGGCGGCAAACGGCACAAAGCGCGGCGCTGAAGTCGTAGGGGATATGGTCGGTCACGCGACCGAAGAAAGCCTCGGCCGCCAGGCGAAAACGCATATCCAAAATCGCCACGTCCTCGTTGAAATCGCCTTTCCAGTACTGGAAGAGCATCGACTCGATCGCGGTGCCGGCCGCGGTCAGCAAGTACGCCAGATTGTCTTTCGGGGGAGGAGCGCTCTCGGCCTCGCCGAACAAGACGTTGAATTGCTTCATCAGCATGTCGTGGGATTCTTTTTTCGAGAGCTCGCGCTCAAGATCGTCGGTACGCACCGCCAGATGATTCGAATGATCTTTGATCTCATTCGACGTGCGCTTCATTTCCTCGGCGGATTCCTTCAATCCACAGGACGTGAGCGCGACAAACGCGATGAGCAAAACCGATTTCATTTTCATGGAATTTCCCCCCCGCCCGTTTGTACCCAGGCGCGAGGGCGACGACGTAGCGAAAAGATTTCTCTAGCGAGCGGCGTCGGTGGACGTGGAAACAGGCGTGTTTTTCACGGCCTCGGCCGCGCCCAAAACCTCTTGCACCACCTGGATGGCGCGGTTGCGTTTTTCGAGCGAAGTCTCCGCGGCCGTGTCCGAGGGCTGACCGTGGCGGACGAGCGAACTCAATTCCAAGGTCCCCTCGTCCGAAACGGCCATGGCGGTGCACGACCAGAATAGCGATGTCATCAAAATGGCGCGCACGGGATCCCCCTACCCCTTCCCATTCAAGGCGCGAGCCGCTCTAAGATATTGAAATCATATGGATTTATTTCCGCGCACTGCCGAACTTTTAAGCAACTGTCAAATAGGACTTGGCCTGGAATCCAGGACGGGGTTACCTGGGTTCATGCCGATAAAGACCTCGCCGCTCCCGATCGTCAAACTCAGCGCCACCGGCAACGATTTTCTGCTGGTCGATTTGCTCGACGCCCAATCGGCGCGCCACTGGAAAGCGTTCGCTAAGAAATCGCGCGCGCATTGGGCGAAAACCTGGTGCGATCGGCACGAAGGACTGGGCGCTGACGGACTCGTATGGATCGAAAAAGACAAGAACGTCGATTTCAAATGGGATTTCTTCAATTCGGATGGCAGCGCCGCCGAAATGTGCGGTAACGCCGCGCGCGCCGTCAGTCTTTACGCGAGCCTGAGGCTGAAAAAGAAAAAATTGAAATTCCAATCGCGCATCGGCGTCGTCGAAGCCACGGTCGCTTCGGAAAAACGAATCGAGATCGCCTTGCCCCCCATCGCGGAAGGTCATTGGAATCAGGTCCTTCGCTGGAAGGGCTCCGACCTGAATTACGATTTCGTCCGCGCGGGTGTTCCGCACGCGGTGGTGCGCGTGCCGAATCTTGACGATCGCGCCGGCCTGCGCGACTTCGCGCTCGAAATCAAGCGGCAACCCTCGTTCTTAAAAGACGGCACCAACGTCACCTTCGTGCGCATGACGGCGAAAGACCGCGTCGAAAGTTTGACGTTTGAACGCGGGGTCGAGGATTTCACTTTGTCTTGCGGCACGGGCGCGGTGGCGTCAGCCCATTCGGTCTTGAGGGGCGAGGAAGATCAGCCCGTTCAAGTTCGCGTACCCGGCGGCACGCTCTCTGTGGTATGGAAAAAAGGCAGACCGTTTTTGAGCGGACCGGCGCGCATCGTCGCCGAAATGCATTTGAGTTCGTCGAGGTAGAAGATGGCTTTGAGTCCTGATCAGTTGGGTAAACCTTTGAAAGTGTTGAGGCGCATTCAAGAAACGCCCGACGCGGTTTCGCTCGTACTCGAGATTCCGGATTCGCTGCGCGCGCAGTACCGCTATCAAGCGGGCCAGTTCGTCACGTTCTTCATGAACATGGGCGGCGAGCCGCTCAATCGCAGTTACTCCCTCTCCTCGAGCCCGTTGGTCGACAAGGAATTTAAAATCACGGTCAAAAAAGTTCCGCTCGGCCGCGGATCCACGTTCCTTTGCGAGCAAGTGCAAGCCGGCGACACGCTGCTCACCACCCCCCCCGCGGGCCATTTCTTCAAGCCGAGCCTGGAGCCCAAAGGCACGCACTACTTCTTGTTCGCCGCCGGCAGCGGCATCACGCCCATCTACTCGATCATGAAAACCGTCTTGAGCGCGACGCCGCTGAATCAGGTGACGCTCGTGTTCTGCAATCGCAACGAAGAATCGATCATCTACCGCGAAGAACTCGATCAGTGGGCCAAAGACCATCCCGCGCGGCTCGACATCGTGCACGTGCTCTCGAAACCCAGCGACACTTGGCCGGGCCGTCCCGGCCGCATCCATCGCCAACTGATCGGCGAGATCGTCGAGATGCCCGCGCGCGGCGCGAGCGCCCGCGAATATTACATCTGCGGGCCCACGGAATTCATGAACACGGTCAAAAGTTCCCTTGCCGAACACGGCGTGCCGGCCGAGTTGATCCGCATCGAGGATTTCGCGGTCGCTCTGCACAAGCCGACGTTCGTCGAAAAGGACAGCTGGACTTTCATCGGCCCCGGCACCACCAGCGAAAGTCCAGAGAAGATCGTCGCCGAGATCAACGGCGAGATCGTCGAGGTCGCGGCGAAAGAGGGCCAAAGCATCCTCGAGACTTTGCTCGAGGCCGGCGCGCAACCCCCGTACTCGTGCATGGACGGATCGTGCATGGCTTGCCTGGGAAAGATCCAAGAGGGCCGTGTTTACCAAGAGGATCCGGGCATCCTGATCGACGAGAACATCAAGAACTGCGAATCGCTCACCTGCCAAGCTAAACCGCTGTCCAGAATCGTGAAGGTCACCTACGACAACATCTAGGATTATGCGATCCTAGACACATGCGTGCATTCCATGTCCTGCTCGGGGTTTTGTTCCTGTTTTCAACGCACGCGCGCGCCTCGCGCACCAGCTATCGCAACGCCCATCCCATCGCGTGGATGCACATGCTCCCGGTGGGCGAGACGCCCGGTTGGACCGAAACCGCTTGGATCAATTTCGAGCTCAATCACGCCAATGTCTGGAATCTCGACGCCGAGTTTCGCGACAAACGCACCCACGATATCTATCGTTACCAAGCGGACTTCGAACAGAGTTCCGCGATCTTCGACATCGGCTTCTCTTTAAACGAGCGCTGGGCCTTTTCAACCGAAGTCGCCTACGCCAACCGCAGCGGCGGATTCCTGGACGACTTCATCGATCAGTTTCACACCCTGATCGGCAGCGATCGCTTTTTGCGCCACCTGAACGACGAATACGACAATTCGTACATCGTCCAGGTCGACCGAGCCAATCGTTTGGCCACGGAGCAATCGCAAGGCATCGGCAACGTGAAAGCCAAACTGAAATATTGGATGTGGAAGTGGCAAAGCCCCACGCCGGGAATCTGCGACTGCGGTTTCGCGCTCTCGGCCCAAGCCAAATTCCCGACTCAAGCGCGCAAATTCGGTTTGAGTTCGGGAACCAACGACTACTCGGGGCTCGCGCACCTCGGCGCGCCGATCTTTAAATATAGCGCCGCGTGGGCCACGGCGGGCGTCACGAAACTCGGCCCCAATCGTACGTTCGACGGCTGGCCGCGCCGCGATTGGCAGCAGATGTACGAGCTCTCGCTCGACTTAGGGGTAAATGAGAGTTTGGGGTTTTTGATGCAAGCCCGGGCCGAGTCGCCGTT
>DAISHW010000066.1:0-10704 GCA_036822295.1 Bdellovibrionales bacterium
CTATGAGCCGCCTGAAGATCGCTCATCTTTCCGATCCGCATTTCGGCACGATCTTGCCGGGCGTGACCGAGGGGTTGATCGCGTCTTTGCAAGAGATCGCGCCGGACCTGATTTTGATCACGGGCGACATCACCCAACGCGCGCGCGCCCGGCAGTTCCGGGCCGCCAAGGCGTTCACGCACGCGCTCAAACCCACGCCGTTCATCGCGGTGCCGGGCAATCACGACATTCCGCTCTTCAATATTTTCGTCCGGCTCTTCGATCCTTATCGCGGCTTTCGCAAGCTCTTCAAGGATCAGCTCGAGAAAGACTTCGTCTACGGCGACGTCGCCGTGATCGGGCTGGCGTCGACCAGCCGCTGGCGGCATATTCAGGGCGATTTCGATATCCCGCGCATCCGCAAGCGCTTCGCCGCGCACAAGTTCGACGCCCGGGTGCGCATCGCCGCCTTTCATCATCCGATGGATTGCGCGAAATACATCGACGAGAAGAATCTGCTGCGCGGGCGCGAGAACGCGATGACTCTTTTCGATCAGGCGCAAGTCGACTTGGTGGTCGGCGGGCACATCCACGATCCGTACATCACGCTTTCCGACGACCGCTATCCGCATGTCCGACGCCGCATGATTCTGGCGGTGGCCGGGACTTGTCTCTCTTGGCGGACGCGCGTGGGCGCGCCGAACTCTTTCAATCTGATCGAGGTCGCCACCGACCAAACGCCAAGGATCACCATCAGCCGCATGGACATCGGCGCGAATCAAAGATTCACCCCGAACGGCGTTCATCACTTCGAACGGGGCGACGGGGGTTGGTCGCCTGGTTAACTAATTTGGATTTTTAAGCTCGGGGCGCCGATCGCCCGCTTGGCGCTCGCTGACGTTGGACGGCAAAGCGGTGCCGCTCCAAGTGGTCGTTTGATAGGAGCCGGATCTGACTTTCTTCGACGTCAAACTCACGTCCAAGATCGCATTGCAGCCGGCTTGCGCGGCCAGGAACGCCAAGCGCAGAATCGCCTCGTCGTAATCGGCGCAGTCTTGAACGCGCACGGCTTCGACTTTGCGTTTCATCAGCCGCGTCTCTTTGCTCTGGGCTTTCATGTACACGATCGTTTCGCGGGCGCGCTCCATGGCGCGATCGTACTCGGCCATGGCGGGCGCGACTTCTTGGTCGAAACACGCCGGACAATAAGAGATCTTTCTAAGGTTTTCCGCCACGACCGGCAGAAAGGAAAAGTGCTCTTCATCGACGATTTGCACGCAGGATTTGCACACGGCTCGGGTGCAAATCCCGCATTCACGAAGAGACTTAACACTCTGACAAGAGACACAACTTCCCATGACGCATAGTGGTATCACGGTCGCCCGCTCTATGCAACAAACTCTGTGGCGCAAGTCAATGGCGCAAGCTCACGCGTTCGTGGCGGCCCGGTCGGAACTCCCGGTCGCTCACCATGGCTTTTACGAAACCGACCGCTTTCACGACCGGCGAGCTCGGCGCGTCCCAAAACTCGACGTCGCGCAGATCGATTTTCAGCAAGACGATTCCCGGGGTGTTCAACCCCTCTTTGAACCAGGCTTTCAGCGGCGGCGACCAAAGCTCTTGGCTTTGTCGGTGACGGCCGACGCCACGCCTGTGGCGGACAGATAAGAATTCTTGGTCGGCGCCGAGAACGAAACGTTCACCTGCGGGTTCTGCTGAATTTCGCGCATCATTTGCACGTCGGTCGAAGTGAAGAACCAAAGACCGCCAAGACGATCCGCCTCTTGCACTTGCATCGGCGGCTGGCGAGCGTGCCTTCCGCGGTGGTCGTGGTGACCATCGCGGTTTCAATGTCGCCGATGATCTCGCCGACTTTACGCTGATCCTCGAGCGCGGATTCGATAA
Organism: Bdellovibrionales bacterium; assembly: GCA_036822295.1. Taxonomy (GTDB): domain Bacteria; phylum Bdellovibrionota; class Bdellovibrionia; order Bdellovibrionales; family UBA1609; genus JALHOQ01. The sequence goes on from DAISHW010000066.1 coordinate 1,885, forward strand.
GGAAGTTTTTCATAACCGGCCTCCTGTAGATGCCATACAGCAAGGCCCGTGCCCCGGTTGAATTGCAATTCAACGGGTTCCGGTTGTCGTCGCGGGTCAGATTTCCCCGCGCCAGTCACGCCTTCCCGCCGCTCTCGACGTCCACCGCCATGCGCACGGCCGGGCGGCCCGCGACGCGTTCCATGAAGCCCAAGATCGCCGCATAACCGCTGATGTCGACTTTCAAAGGCGTCGCCCAGCGAAGCACGTTGTACGCGTACGCGTCGGCGATCGAGAACTCCGCGCCCAGCACGAATTGATTCGTCGCCATGTGTTCGTTGAAGTACTTCAAACGCAATTGCAGTCTCTCGATCACGGCGCGGCGGCCCTCGTCGCCCAGGGCGGGATTGAACAAAGTGCCGAAGCCTTTGTGCAGTTCGGTCGCGATGAAGTTCAACCACTCCATCGCGTGGTAACGCTCCATCGTGCCGAGTTTGGGAAAGAGCTTTTTCTCCGGCGCGCTGTCGGCGAGCCACTGCAAGATCACCGCGTTTTCGGTCAGCATCTCGCCGTCGTCCAGTTTGAGCGCGGGAACGTAACCTTTCGGATTGATCTGCGTGTAATCGCCGCCGGTTTCGGTGGTCTTGTTCCTGATATCGACTTTGACTATTTCGAAATTTCGCCCGAGTTCGCGCAGCACGATTTGCGGGGCGAGCGAGCACGCGCCGGGGGAGTAATAAAGACGCATAAAGGGAACCTCCGTTGGAAAGGCCCCACTTTAGCTCGCGATCAATCGTCTTTGCAATGCGATTGCAGGCGCATCGTCACACGTTTGGCTTTGATACCGCAAACGCCCGCGCTCGAGGGCTCGCGCACTTGGACGGAAACCGAGCTCGAAGCCGGATCGACCTCCACGGTGTTCTTCGCGACGTCGCAAACCGAAATCGTGTCGATCACGCGCGGCGCATCTTTCGCGGAGCCCGCGACCGGGCACATCTCGCTGATCTCGACGACATATGGGCGGTCGACCAAGTGGCCGGCCTTGTGGACCAAGACTTTCAGGGCCGCGGTCTTGGCGGTGGCCGGAAACTCCTTGGCCAGCAGAATATCTTGCGACGGAATTTCGTCGGCCTCGTCGCCGCTCTCGTGACCGAATGCGGGAACCGAAACCGACAGAATCAACAAGCCGAAAATGAGTTTCATGTGATTACCCCGCACACAAAGCGTAAGAAAGGTGAATATGATCGTTGTGCAAACTGTTACCGCCCAGCGCCGACGACGGAATGCCGATCGACCCTTTGTATTCCGATTTGCCGGCCTTGCACGTCGAGGGCATCGCCTCTTTCCAGCACTGGCGGAACTCGTTATAGAAAGTCTTGGTCACGCCTTTGAAGTTACGCACGTGGGTGCTGATCTTGGTCACCTTGGTGCCGTCATGAAGATTGAAGTTGGCGATATCAAGGGCGCGCGCGTACGCATGCATGCTCAGCGAGGAAGAGCCGCGGCCCAGGCGGTCATTGTACGATCCCATGTGATTGACGAAGATCTTTGACGGGCGCGCGATGTTGGCTTTGCTGGCCGCGCGCTCGGCGCATAAATAGAAACGCACGTTCATTTGCTTTTCGAAACGCGGGTGAAAGAACGCGCGACCGCATTTGGTATCGCTGGCGTATCCGCCGCGCACCAGCGCGGTCTCGTCACAACCGACCCAGGTCACGCCGGTGCCGTGATTGAGCTTCACCGGCGCGGGATTGATCGAAAAGTACACCGGCTTCGCCGCGGGCTTGACGAGCTCCGCGATCGTCGCCGCGTCCTCTGTCACAATCTGATCCACCGGCGACAGGATTTCGTTTTCCGGGGCGGAGCCGTCGGAAGGAATCCCGGAAGCCCATTCCGGGGATTCAGTCTTTCCGCAAGCGCTCAAGCTGACGATCACGAATGAAAACAGAATCGTTTTACGCATGAGTTTTTCTTCGGCTCGAAAAACTCGCGTTGCTGAAAAATAATTGGCGGAGAAATTACCGCGATTTCAAATCAAAATTTCCGCAAACAGGGTCAGAAGTGTAAAAACTTTGACCGTGCCGGACGGGCTGAGAGCCACGTTCGGCGCGGATTCAAACGGATCAAGAGAGCTTGCGCGCGTCCATCGAGCTGGGAAGCCCCACGTGCCGATCGCAAGAAGGACACGTCAAATTCTTCGGCCCGCTGTTTTGGCGGAATTTCGGGTGCGACATGCGCTCGCGAACGTTCCAAATGGATTCACAGTGGGGGCAAGTCCCGTAAGCTTTGGCGCCGCGAATGCTGATTTTGAGTTCCGCGCCCGTGTGCAATACTCCAAAATCGACGCTCACGACCGGCGTCGCCAAAGGCGGCGCGAGCGGAATCACGTTTTCAATCAAGATTTCACGCGGAACGTCTTTCTTTTTCGGATTGATCCACGCGCGCGCGGATGCGAGCAGGCTCTTCATATATTCATCCCTCCTAAAAACGGCATTCGGCCGTCCAACAATTCGACGGCCGCGGCCCCTAAATTCGACCTGATGCCGAAAACAGAGTGCCTATCCGTATATAAAGCAGCGGGGGTGCCAGCGACCTTATTTCAAGGGCTTAGCGTGATCGAAAAAGAAGACCGAAACCTTACGCATCTAAATCCATTTCGCCGCGAACAGTCCCGCGAACGTCGCCGCAAGTCCAAGCGTCAGCATCGCGAAGATATAGAGCGCCGTCGCGCCCCAACGCCCCTCACGCAGAAGCGCCGCGGTTTCGGCGCTGAAGGCCGAATATGTGGTGAATCCTCCGAGCGCCCCGACCGCGAGCACGGTCACCTCGGTCGACGTCAGACGATTCGTTCCGATGACCCAACCGATTCCGAACGAGCCCAAAACATTCACGATCAGTACCGCCCAAGCGGGAGTCCAAAGTGACATTCCATAGCGAGCGACCGTCCCGAAAAATCCACCCACGCCAACCCATACAGCCAATGTCCATTGCATAACGAAATTCTAGCGCCGAAAACCGCGCCACGCCAACCTGTCTCGCGCGCCATCGGGGCAAAAAGGGAATGAGTCCCAGGTCAACGATCTTGAAACTTGGTCAGAGGCGCATTAACATCGGTGAAACAATCGTGGAGGAGCGGCGTGGTCGGTCAATGCAAAAAGTGTTTTCAGCCCTTGGGTCTGCCGAAATGGGGCTCGCTGGGTATTCTGATTCTCAGAGTGGTGGCGGGCGTGGCCTTCATACTGCACGGCTGGGGAAAGATTCAAACTCCTTTTGGTTGGATGGGCCCCGAGGCACCGGTGCCGGGAATTTTTCAAGCGCTCGCCGCGCTCGCGGAATTCGGCGGCGGCCTGGCGTGGATCCTGGGACTTCTGACTCCGCTCGCTTCCCTGGGCATGTTCTTCACCATGACCGTCGCGGTGCTCACCCACGCGGTGATGAACGGCGATCCGTTCGTCTCCACAGGCGGACCGTCTTACGAACTCGCGCTCGTCTACTGGAGCGTGGCGCTGCTGTTCATGACCATGGGGCCGGGCAAGTATTCGGCTGACGCCAAGATTTTCGGGCACCGATAAAAACCGCGGGTGGCCCGCGGCGGTGCCGCGCCGATCAGGTCGCCCTCTCGAGCGCAAGCAACTCGCGTTTGACCGGCAGGCCGCCCGAGTAACCGCCCAACGTGCCGTCGGCCGCGATCACCCGGTGGCAAGGCACGACGATGCTCAAAAGATTGCGGCCATTCGCCGTTCCGACCGCGCGCACCGCTTTGTCCCGCTTCAACCGGCGCGCGATATCCGAATACGAGCAGGTCTGACCGTAAGGGATCCGGGCGAGTTGCCGCCACACCTGTTTCTGGAACTCGGTGCCTTCGATGTCCAACGGCAGATCGAACTCCCGGCGCTCACCCCTGAAATACTCTTCGAGCTGAACGACCGTCCGCTTCAGGATCGCCAACGTCGGATCGTCGCCCTCCAGCGACTCCGACATCGCGGTCGGTTGACGGCTCCATAAAATGCCGCTCAAGCCTCTTACGGACGCCACCAGGTAAATATCGCCGATCTTGCTCTTCATCTTCCATTGCCGTTTCATACTTTGCTCCTTTTCGTCAGTTGGTCCGCGTGCTCGCGCCACAAAAGCGCCGCCACGTATCCGCGCCACGGACGGGTACGCTCGATACTCCCCGCCGAATGGCGCTCCAGCGCGCGAGCCAAAATCAAGTCGGTTGAGGGGAACGCGTCCGTGTGGCGAAGCGCCTTGAGCGCCATATAGTTCGCGGTCCATGCGCCGATGCCCGGCAAGCTCGTCACTTTGTCCACGAACTCCTCGACATCCTGGGCGGGCTCGAGCGAAATTTCACCGCGCGCGACCGCGCCCGCAAAGGCGCTCAACGAACGTTTGCGCATGCCGGTGGTTTTGAGCCCGTCGAGCGCGCCGCCCGCGATCGCCGCCGGCGCGGGAAAAAGTTTTACCGTACGACCGCCGACGCTCACCTCGCGCCCCAGCATCTCGATCAGATCGCCGGTCAAAGCGCGACCGCGCTCGACGCTCACGAGCTGACCCAGAATCGCACCGATCGCGATTTCAAACGGATCCCAACCCGAGGGCAAACGCACCCCCTCGTGCTTCAAAAGCAAACGCGCCAGCGGCTTTTCGCCCTCGAGCGCATTGGCGATCACCAACGGATCCGAATCCAGATCGAACATCGCCCGAACGCGCGTTAAAATTTCAGGAATCGCGCTCACCGACGGAAACGCGATGTCGACAAGCAAACGCGATTTACCGGCATCGTCCGAAATCGAAACCGTTCCGAGTTCACCGCCGAATTCCACCGCCCGGTGCATTCGCCCGTCCTCGAACCATTCCAGCCGGCCGACGGCATGCGCGCGATAAGAGGCGAGCAATCCCCGAAAATCAAACGGCGGGCGATAGGATAACGAAACCGTCCAACCCGGGCCTTGGCGAATGGGCTCACGGCGAATCTCGCCAGGCGTCTTCTTGAAGCGATCCTTGAACGCGCCGTTGAAACGGCGCACGGAGCGAAAGCCCGCGGCGAATGCGATTTCAGTCAGGGGCAGCGCCGTATCGACGATCAGCGTGCGCGAAAGGTTCAAACGGTTCTCGAACGACAAACGCTTTGGAGTTTTGCCGATCTCGTCATTGAACAGGCGGCGCAGATGCCGCGCGGTCACGCCGAACTTCGCGGCGAAGCGGTCTTCATTCAGAGCGAAATATCCGGGTTGATGCAGCATCTTCACCGCCCGGCGAACCACCGCCGACCTACCGATCCAGGCCGGCGACCGGGGCGCGCTTTCAGGCCGGCAGCGCAGACAGGGGCGATAGCCCTGGCGCTCGGCCTCTAAATGATTTTTGAAGAACACGACGTTTTCGCGTTTCGGCCGGGCGGGACAAATCGGCCGGCAATAAATTCCGGTGGTCGTCACCCCGACGAAAAACTTTCCATCAAAGCGGTGATCCCGGGCCAGCATGGCTTGATAGTAAACGTCCTCGCGCCTCATGAAAGGCAATATAGCGATTCCATTCCCGCTCGTCTGGCCATTTTCGGACATCATCGGGCCGCGGCAACGAACTCTTCCCTTGCCGGGCCGCGCCGACGAAATTATGGTCCCCAGCGTGGAAGATTTCAGCAAATGCGTGATCATGGCGGACCGCCACGGACGCGCCCAAAAGTTCGGGACCGAGGAGATCTTCGCCAAAGGCCTGAACGTTTATAAAGACTGGTTCTGCTCGGCCGGCAAGGACAACATTTACGTCGATGGCGACGGACATGTGTTCGTCGGCAGTTGCGGCGTGAGCGGCATCATCGGCAACGTGTTCAAAGGCCGAAACGCCATTCGCACCAAATGGATCAAATGCACGCGTCCCACGTGCATGTGCGGCTCCGACATGATGCTCGCCAAGAGCAAGAGCGAAGATCTTATCCCGTTCACCGAAGCCATGCGTCCCGACAACGTGAATTACGCCGACGGCCCGCCCGCGGAATTCGAAGCCGCGACCCGCATATGGGAGTGGGACCGGCAGTGCAACCTGAACTGGGACTTGAGCAAACGCTGCAATTACGCCTGCTCCTACTGTGCGCCGAAGACCTCGAACACCACCGACCGTTTTCGCACGTGGGAGGAACTTAAGGGCGCGTACGACGAAATCGAACGCTTTTTCCTGCAAGGTCGCAGAGCCAAGTTCGTCTTTACGGGCGGAGAACCGACGCTCAACCCGAGTTACCTGGATCTGGTCAAGCTGGCCTCGAGCCACGGTCACTACATTCACACGCAGACCAACGGCAGCCGCACGCCCGATTATTACTCCGATCTTCTGCATCACAGCTACATCGGCTTCAGCGTGCATTTGGAATTCATGAAACGCGAGCGCCTGTATAAGGTGTTCGAAGCTGTTTTCAAAACCAAAGCCGCCAACGACGCTTTGAAATGGAACTGGCTCGGCGTGCGCGTGATGGCTGGACCCGGTCGCGTGGATGAAGCGATTCAAATCAAAAAGGAAATTTCCTCACTCACCGGCGCCGATGCGCAGCTCAATCAGCTGGTGGTCGCCCCCTTGTACGATGTGGAGACGGCCACCATGATGATGAAATATCCGGCCGACGAGCTCGAGCGTCTGAACCGGCATATTTGAAAAACTAGCGAACGTAGACGCGCGCGCCTTTTTCGAACACCAGACCTTCGCGGTCGATCACCAAGATGCCTTGACCGTCCAAGCGCTTGGTCGGGACCGCTTCCGCGCGTTCCGTCGGATCCATCACGAGCCACGCCGAACGGGTCGCCATGATTTGCATTTGCAGATCCGAGTCCATCATCGCCTCGCGCAGTTTCATACGCGGGTTCGGACGTCCCGAGTACTTCAAGATCACGACTTCCGACTCTTGCGGGTCTTCCGGCAGCTTGTTCATGTCACCCACGCGAACGGCGCCGGCGTTTTGCTCGTGCTTTTCGGTCGGGAAATTCGAGATGCGGAAGTAACCGCAGAATTCGTCGTAGTTGCCGCGATCGGCGGTTTCCGGATTGGCGATTTTGTTGCCCGACTCGTCGAGTTCGGTCGCCGGCGTGCCGCCCGGTTTATGAGTCCACATATTGTCGTCACCGCGACGGTACCAGTGGTAATCCCAGTCTTTGCCGACCACCAAAGCGATCAACGATTTGTCGCTTTTCTGCGCGAACGGGAAATACGACACCGGCTCCAAACCCAAATCTTGAGAAGCCGCTTCGTAAACGTCCTTGCAGGTGATGCGGTCATACATCTTGCCGCTCGCCTCGCCCGGCTGCGCGAACGAATCGGTCGCGCGATTGGTCGAGTAATTGTAGCAATTGTTGTCGTAAACGCGGCTCTCGTGATTCCACCAGTCGAGATCGACTTTCGGAACCACGGGTTGCGCGGCGAATGCGATTTGTGAAAACGCGAAAAAAGAAACGATGAATTTCATATTATCCCCCCCTGAGATGCGGGCCAACCTGCCCCCCGGCAGAAACGCTGTCAACTATTTAAAAAGTCAGTCCGGACGGGCCCCATCGTTGCAGTCTGACTATTATATGATTCCGCAATCGCTCAACGCCGTTATAGCGCTAATTCTCAGCCTATGGCTGTCGAACTCCTTTGCAGAGCCGCGACAAAACGCGGCTATGAATACGTTTCCGAACGCGGAAATCTGCTTGGCAAGCCTGGATCCCGATATGGAGCGCGAATTCAAGCGGGAGAAACTCGAGTCGCTTCTTCGCCATCGCGACACCAATTCGAGCGCCGCCATCCGCGCGATCGTTTCTTATTTAGCGCTTTATCCCGAATGGGACGGTGAACGTAAATTCAGCCAGTGGCAGCGCTTCGCCTCTGTTTTCACTCGCGGCCCGTCCAAGTATTGGATCAACTCGCCCTCGTTGCGCACACGCGACGGAGACATCGTTTGTTGGGGGGAAACGCGCGGGAATCTGCTGATCTTCACCGCGCGCGGGGAAATTTTCATCCGCATCAATAAAAACAAGCCCGATCCGCACGGCGGAAGCGCCTACCAAATCGACTGGTCCGACCCGGAACTGCGCCGGATCACGCCGAAACGGTAAACCTGATCGCTCAAACGCTACCGCTTGATGACCGGTTCGATCCGGTAGTAGATGGACTCGCAAACCCATTCGTAACCGATCTCTTGATAAATTTTATTTGAAGTCGGATTCTTAAGATCGGTAAAGAGATTCGTCTCGCGCTTACCGGACTTCAATAGATGCTCCGTGAGTTTGGCGGTCACCAGACTCGCGTAACCCCGCCGGCGAGAATCCTTGGGCGTGTACACCAGGTTTACCGCGCAGGATGTCCCTATGTCCCGCGACCAGGCGGCCATGGAAACCGGCCGGCCGTTCCGCTCAAGCAGGAAAATCACGCCCTTCCGAATTTTATCGCGCGCGAGCGCCTCCCAATCCTGAACGGGATCTTCCGGCACGGCCTCGTCATGAAACTCGCCGGTCCACCGGCTCACGACCGGCACGTCGGCTTCTTCGGCGATTCGAAAGCCGAGCTCCGGCCGGGACGCCGGCATCGACACCCGGTCACAGCGATAAATTCCCTGTGCCATGATCAACCGCGATTTGAATTCCCGTTCATGAAACAGATCCAAAAAGACATTTCCCCACTCTTTGTCGGCGATAAGCCCGTTCATTTCGACGCGCGCGTCCAGCGCGGCATCCAGCAGCAGGCGCGCATGGGCCGCCGAGCGGACCAAGGCCGGCAAGAAATTCAGATTCGCATCGTAGCGACTGCAGATCAGCGCCCCGACGACTTGAGCGCCTTCGAACAAGGCGCTTTGATAGACGCAGTTTTTCGGGTCTTTAC
>DAISHW010000067.1:0-1534 GCA_036822295.1 Bdellovibrionales bacterium
CCACAACCGCCGCAATTTCCGCGGCGAGCAGAGCCTGTGGGTGCGTTCGCATATCGCCGAAGCCCTGTCGCGCTTCGCCCGCCCCGGCCAAACCCGACAATTCCAAAAGCTCCTTCTGGACAACGACCCCCGCCTGCACAAATGGGCGATCCTGGGCCTCGAAACATCGACAGGTATGAAGCTCACCACCAAGTCCGAACCCCTCGACATCCGCCGCCACAAATGGCTCGCCCGCTTGGATTTGGGTACGTAGTTCCATTTTTCGGTACGTAGTTCCGTCTTCCAACTGGGGTGCAAATTCAATAGGTTGAGCCGGACGTGCGGAATGGCCCTCAGAGCTATTCCGTTTTTTGATTCTGTTTCTTCTGCGCGCGGGCCAGAGCCCGTTCGATCTGAATCTCGCGGCCGATGCGGTAAAGGACCGTCTTCTCCTCGAGGCCGTCGCTCGGCATCGCCTTGGGATCCGAGAAGAAATCGCGCGCGAGTTGCGCGTCCTTGACGATGATCACCTTGGTGGCGGCTCGGCGTTCCAGCGCGCCCCTTACGACGCGCACGGTGAGTCGGTACGTTTCGCCGTTGGTGGCGACGTCACCTTTGTGCGGAGGTCCCCAGATACGAAAGCCGCGAATATTGTCCGTCTCCAGCACGCCTTGATCCATGTTCGACACGCGCAAAGGATAAGGCTGCAGCACCAGGTTCACGGCCCGCCAGGTCTCTTCGAAGCCGGCGTAGAAAACTTGTTCGCGGGGACCGTAGAAGGATTCGGGGCCTTTGCGCTCCTCGAAAAGAGCGCAGGCCGTTACGTTCAAAAACGCTATCAGGAGAAATAATCTAGAGATCGATCGCGTTGCGTGTGACATGGGTGATCGAACTCAAGTCTACTCCCGAGGTCACGGTCGGCGCACCTACAAAATTCGTGGGCCGGGCCATGAACATGACCTCCCAGCGGTACTTGCGCGCCGGATTGCGGGGGAACTCGATGTTGGGAAGCTCGATCTGGCTGACCCAGCCTTCTTCCCAGACCTCCCAAAGACGCGTGCGGCGTTCCGTGGCCGTCGCGCCGCTACCGACCGACTCGACTTCGCTGAGCAATAAGTACGTGGCCACCGACGTGAGCCCCGCGACTTCCGCGGGCGCCGTCAGGTTCACGATCGTGCCGTTGACGAGCGGAGGAGAAACGAGCGGCAGGAATTGCGGAGCCACTCCGCCCGCGGCCGGCAGAATCGTGAAGCTCATCTTGGCGAAACTCTGCTGAGCGCGCGGGTCCGCGTGCGGGAGCGCGCCCTTTTTCCGAGTCAGGTTCGTCAGGGGCGCGAAAAATTCGGCGAAGCGCTGATCGCCGATCAGTGCGCCGGCTTGCTCGAGCAAGAGCGACAGCACGTTCTGAGTTCCGGCGGCCGCGGTCGACGCCAAGTTCATTTGCCGGCCGGCTTCGATGCGTTTCAAATCCGTGGGGGCGAGAAGTCCGTCGCGCTCCACCAGCGCCAAGCTCACCATCGCGAGACCCGCGGGGTACGCGGGCGCGGTCACCGAC
>DAISHW010000067.1:1544-10661 GCA_036822295.1 Bdellovibrionales bacterium
GGCGACTTGGTTCACCGGTACGTTCTGGCCGGGCACGTCGCCTTGCACGTCGACGGGCTGTTGACCGGCGCCTAAGAATTTGAAGTGGTTGATCAACTCGAACATCGATTTGCCGTCGCGGATGTCGTTCACCACACGTTGGAGCGGGAATTGACCGTGCGTCGCGCTCACCGTGTAGGGGCCGGGGTTGCGCACGTACACGCGGTAGCCGGGCTTATTGAAAGTGATCGGGAAGATGTACGACTCGGTTTGTTCGGGCAACGTCAGGTTGCTCGGCAGTTCAACGTCGTTGCCGATGATGGTGATCGTGTCGGTCTTGGGCGAGATCACCGTCGACAAATCAAAGCCCAGCATCTGCTCGCGGTTCAGGGCCGGGATCACCAAACCGAAATCGACTTTGCCGTCGGTGCGCAGGCGGCCGAAGTCCGTCGTTTCCCCGGCGACCTCCAGTTCGGCCATGCCTTCCTGTGTGCTGAGCGCGAAGATCAGGTCTGAGGGCATCGTCACGGGCAGCGTTTGGCTGACGAAGCCCGCGGCCTGAACGGTGACGGGCAGCGCGGCCTTCCAATCGGCGGGAGTCGCGGCGATACCGGAGCCGTCGGTCGTGATCACATTGCCTTCGAACGGATTTCCAGGCTCAAAACCAAACATAATGGTGGCGCCAATGATCGGCTGACCCATTTTATCTTGTACGGAGATTTGCTGTTGCGCATAAGAAAGCGCGCTAAAGGCCATGGTGGCCACGAGCACGGCACGTCCAAATACCGATGTCATAATTCCCTCCCCAGAGAATGCTTCTAGCGATTCCAATGGGCTTCTGGGGAAAGGTCAAGAGGTTGACAGTGGCCTTGATTTGAAGCTAACTTGACGCCTCTTGTCTTCAGGATGTGGCGGGGTAGCTCAGTTGGTTAGAGCAACGGAATCATAATCCGTGGGTCGGAGGTTCAAGTCCTCTCTCCGCTACCAAAATATTCGCGGTAAAGAGCCGATTGAAATCCTGGTGCACCTTTTTATCTTCGTAAGGATCCTCGGACGAATTCAACTCGTTCGCCAAATAGCCCGAGGAAAGTGCCGTGACCTCGATCGCCCGTGCGGAGATATCCGTGGCGAAGTCGGCGCGCCAGGTGCGGTAACGTAAACGATACGCGCCGCAGATCGGTTCAACGCGTTTGCGTTTGTGATCGAGGGGGTCGAACTCGAGTTGGCTTTGGATGAAGCCGCGCAGCCGCGAGACACCGCGTTCTTCGAGCCAGGCGATCTGCCGCTCGGCCCGGTCCGAGAATTTCACCGTCCATTTTTCCGTTTCAAGATCTTCGAGCCATCCGACTTTCGCTTCCGGAAACGCGTCGGCGTACGGGAGGTAAGGCTTGATGTCGAGAACCGGCGTGCCGTCGAGCAGGTCATGGCCTTCGACCACCACGTTCAAGCCATCGACTTTGACCAGTCGCACGCAGCTCATGCCGAGCGCGTTCGGGCGATAGGGCGCGCGGGTGGCGAACACGCCGCGCTTCACGCGAGGGCCGCGCGGAGGCATCACCTTCGGTTTCCAGTCGGGGTTGTGATGGAAGCGATAAAGGATCCAGATGCGTTCGAAGCCTTTCAGGTCTTCAAGAGCCTGCTCGAAACCGGCGTTGGCGCGAAGGCGGATTTCGCCACGGGAGTGGTCGACTGCGGCCTGGCGTCGCGCCTCGTAGGGGTATTTGCTGTCGGCGTGGAAGGTGCCGATCGGCTGAAGCGTCATCGTTTGACCCGCTGGTATTGGCGGAGCCATTCGAAGGCGCCGATACCGAAGGCCACGCCGACGTTCAGCGAGTTCTTGATCCCGCGCACGGGGATGCGGCAAACGGCGTCGACCGCGGCGAGGGTGTCGTGCTCGATACCGAAGCGTTCGTTACCCACCACGAAAGCCACGGGCTGATCGTCGAATTCGTAGTCGTGAAGCAAGGTCGAGTTCGCGGCCGTTTCGAGCGCGATCACTTTGTAGCCCTCGGCGCGGAGTTTTTCGCACGCCTCTTTCGCGCGGTTCATTCTCCTCCAGGGCACGATCGAGTCCGTGCCCATGGCCGTGCGCAAGGTTTTATCGTCTTCGGGAGTGGGCGAGTAGCCGCAGAGCAGGATTTCGGAGACGCCGAGACATTCGGACGTACGGAAGATCGCGCCCACGTTGAAGGCCGAGCGCATGTTTTCGACGATCACTTTAAGGGGCACGCGCTCGATGATTCCGTTTCTGGTGTCGCCCTCGTGGACCAAGAATTCATCGTCGCGCAGGGATTTGCCGGAAAGGCGTTCGAACGGCACGACAAACGCGTAAAAATGAGCCCGCGAAATCCGGTCGTGAAAATGAGAGGCGTTCGTCGCCAATCGGCGAAGGCTTTCGGCGTCGGCACCGACAAGGCCGCGGATATCGCGCTTAAGAGCTTGATACCGCTCATCCACGGACAAATCGCGCGACGGATTGCGATCGCCTTCGGGCCATTCACTTTCGAGCTCTCGCGCTTGTCGCAGAATCTTAGCGAGTCTCTTTTGGTCGCCAGGACTTAAGGTCATTTCACCTTTTGGCCCGGTTGCGCGCCGGCGTCGGGCGACAGGATGAACAGATCTTTGCCGCCGGGACCGGCCGCCAACACCATGCCCTCGCTCATGCCGAATTTCATTTGGCGCGGTTTCAAGTTCGCCACCACGACGGTCAGACGACCCACCAGCGCGGCGGGATCATAGGCGGCTTTGATGCCCGCGATGATTTGCCGCTCGCCGAGTTCGCCTAAGGAAACTTTCAAACGCAGAAGCTTATCGGCGCCCTCGACCGCTTCGGCCGACAGGATTTTAGCGATGCGTAAGTCGACTTTCATGAAGTCGTCGATCTCGATCATTCCCCCCGCGTCGCTTTTTTTCGCGGGCGCGGCTTCCTCCGGTTTCACATCGGTCACTTTGCTCTCCTGGATCATCTGCTGGATTTTCGGCATTTCGATGCGCACGGCTAAGTGCTCGTACTCGCCAATTTTGTGATTGGTCAGCACGCGCGAGACGTCGTCCCACTTGTAAGGCTTCTCGTTCATCAGCTTCGCCACGCGGTCCGCGTATTTGGGCAGAACGGGCGCAAGGTAAATCGTCAGCATGCGGAACACGTTCAAGATCGAGGTCAGCACTTCGCGCGTGGCCTCGGCGTCCGTGTTGATCAGCTTCCAAGGCGCGCGCTCGTCGAAATAACGATTGGCCTCGTCCGCCAGGGCGCGGATCTCGGTCAAAGCTTTGCCGAAATCCCGGTTCTCGTAGTGCCGCGCGATCTCCTCGGACTTGCTCTGGGCGAGTTCGACGAGCTTCAACGCTTCGCCGCTGAGCTTGCCCATCTCGCCCTCTAAACGCTTCGCCAACATCTGGCCGCCGCGCGAACCCAGGTTCGTGATCTTGCCGATCAGGTCGCTGTTCACGCGGCTCGCGAAGTCCTCGAGGTTCAGATCCACGTCGTGCAGGTTCCCGTTGATCTTGCACGCGTAATAGTAACGCAGGTACATCGGGTCCAAATGCTGCAAGTATTTGCGCGCGGTCACGGACGTGCCCTTCGATTTCGACATCTTCTCGCCGTTCACGGTGAGCATGCCGTGCACGAAGACCTCGCGCGGAAGGTTGTAGCCCGCGGTCTTCAGCATCGCCGGCCAGAACAGACAATGGAAGTAGACGATGTCCTTGCCGATGAAGTGGTAGTTTTCGGTCCCGGGATCCTGCCAGTAATCCTTCAAGTGCTTGCCGTTCTTCTTGCACCAATTCCACGTCGAGGAAACGTAACCGATCGGCGCGTCCACCCAGACGTAAAAGTACTTGTCTTTCAAACCGGGAATCTCGAAACCGAAATACGGTTTATCGCGCGAGATATCCCAATCGCGCAGCTCGCCCGCGGTCCACTCGGCCAATTTGTTCGCGACCTCGGGCGACGTGTGTTCGGGCACCCACGCCTTCAAGAAATCGCGAAAATGATCGAGCTTGAAAAACACGTGACTGGATTTGCGCTCGACCGGCTTTGTCCCGCACAAGGTGCAGCGCGCGTCCTTCATCTCGATCGGCGCGTAGGTCGATCCGCACACGTCGCACGAATCGCCGTATTGATCCTTCGCCGCGCAAACGGGGCACGTGCCCTTCACGAAACGGTCAGGCAGGAACATCTTGTCGTGGTCGCAGTAGAGCTGCTCGATGTCGCGGATCTCGGTGTGCCCCGCGTCTTTCATCTTGGCGTAAAACTGCTCCGCCAACTCCTTGTTCTCGGGATCGTTGGTCGAACCGAAATGATCGAACTCGATTCCGAAATCGCTGAAGTCTTTCACGTGATCGGCTTGGCTCTGCGCGATGTACGCCTCGGGGGTCACGCCGAGCTCGCGCGCCTTCACCATGATCGGCGTGCCGTGGGTGTCGTCCGCGCAAATGTACAGGCATTCGTGACCGCGCATCTTCTGAAAGCGCGTCCAGAAGTCGACTTGCAGATACTCCACCAAATGGCCGATGTGAATGGGGCCGTTCGCATAGGGGAGCGCCCCTGTGGCCACGATCCGACGCTTTTGCAAATTTCCTCCGACGTGAGTAAGAGGGATGAATTTAATCGACCCCTTACGCCCTCGCAATGACGCAGAGCTTTTTCTCCGGCGACGAAGCTCTGCGTTAAGCGTGTGGATGGCCGGACTATTGCTCAAAGAGATCAAGAACGGCCGATTTCCTCGAGGTAGAGGCGGGCACCGGGTCGATGGCGGCTATAGGCGCAACAATCCGCGCGAAACGGCTTCACGGCTGTGTTTTTTAGTTTCATCAGTTCCGCGTGGTTCCGGGCGTTCCTAGTAAAACCGTTTACGCACCCATGTTAAGGTGCGCTTGACATGAGTGCGGATCGTGTTGAAAGAGTTCTGATCGCGGATGCCAGCGCGGATATGCGCGATTATTTTTCGCGGATGCTGTCGCCGCGGTGGGAAATTTATGTGGCGTCGAACGGGCGCGAGGCTTTGCGCATTTCCGCCGACAAAATGCCCGATCTGGTCATCGCGGATCTGGACATGCCCAAGATCGACGGCATATCGTTGCTTCAAAAAATCCGTTCGATTCCAAAACTTCGCGATTTGCCGATCATATTGGTGTCGCCGAAAACCGAACAAGACGCCATGGTTGGGGCGCTCGCGGCCGGCGCGAACGACTTCATCACCAAGCCCGTCCAAGTCAAAGAATTGATCGCCCGCATCGACTCGCAATTGAAATTGAAACTCGCGCGGGCGGCGTTGGAACACGAACGCAATAAAATGTACTCTTTGTTCAAGAACGCGCCCGTGGGCGTTATGATTTTGCGGGGGCCGAGCCACGTCATCGAACATTGCAACCTCAAGGCGAAGGAATACGTCGGCGGCAAGAATATCGAGGGATTGTCGACCGTCGCCGCCTTCGCCGTGCTGGGGATACCGACAGTCATTTGGCCCCTCGATGAGATCTATCGGACAGGCGTTTCGCGACAGTTTCACGAGCTTCACTTTCGCTTGGGAAGCGGCGATTCGCGCGTCGATCGCTATTTCGACATCGGCTGCTACCCTTGGTTTGACAATGACGGATCGGTGGCGGGAATTTTCTGCGTCTCGACGGATGTCACCGATCAGGTGCTGGCGAAGCGTGAGCTGCAACATTCGATTGAGGACGCCGATTCCGCCAACCAAGCCAAATCCCAGTTTCTGGCCAACATGAGCCACGAAATCCGCACTCCCCTGGGGATCATTCAAGGGTTCGCGGACCTGGCGCTGCAAGAAACTTGTGAAGTGGCTCGAACGAGCTATTTGAAAACGATCCGCAGGAATGCCTGTACCTTGGAGCGCTTGATCGGCGAGGTGCTCGATCTTTCGAAGGTCGAGGCCGGCAAGATCGAAATCGAAAAAATCAGATTTTCACTCCGTGGTCTCATTGAAGACGTATGCACGAGCATGACCTTGAAAGCCCAGGAGAAAGGAATCGTTTTCCGCAATGAGATCCACAAAGACGTTCCGGAATATGTCGTCACGGATCCGACGCGTTTGCGACAGGTGTTCGTCAATCTGGTCAGCAACGCGATCAAGTTCACCGACAAAGGTGAGGTTCGCGTCACGACGGGCATGCCCGCGCGCTCAAGCTCCGCTCCGGCCAAGATCGAGTTTGAAGTGAGTGACACCGGAATCGGCATGACGCCGGAGCAGACTTTGAAATTGTTCAAACCGTTTTCGCAAGGCGACACTTCGATGAATCGAAGATACGGCGGCACGGGCTTGGGCTTAAGCCTGAGCAAGCGCTTGTCCCAAGTGCTCGGCGGCGATTTGACGCTGAAGAAATCCGATTTGGGCCGGGGGAGCGTGTTCAGGTTTTGCTTCGGCGTCGAACTTCCCGGCGCAGGGGCCGTACCGGACGACAAAAGGCCCGAGGATAAAAAACCACGGCCGCGGAAAGAGCGATTGCGCGGCATCCGCGTACTGGTCGTCGAGGATTCGTCGGACAATCAATTCCTGATCGGCCAGTGTTTGAAAACTTCGGGCGCGACCGTCGATACGGCGAATGACGGCGTTGAAGGCGTGCAGCAAGTTTCCAGGGAGCGCTACGATTTGATACTGATGGACATTCAAATGCCGAAGATGGACGGATATCAGGCGATGGAGGAGATTCGCCGTAAGGACCGTCAAGTCCCCATCGTCGCCTTGACCGCTCACGCGTTGACCGGTGAGAAAGACCGGGCCCTGCGTTTAGGTTTTAGCGATTACCTCACCAAACCGCTCAGGCCCTCGGCCCTGGTCGATATCGTCGAGCGTCACGTGCATCATTAGACGGGCCGAGCGTCGCCGCCCGGCCCTGTGGGACATGTTAGTGGGACGTGTAGGTCACGTTCTCAAGCGTCGTCGGACGCTCGCCGGCGCCGGTCTCTTCGGTCGAACTTTGGCCGAGTAGCAGTTGGTTGCCGCCGTCGATGCGGTAAATGTTGTTGTCATTGCGGGGCACATCCGCGCCGTAACACGCGGTGTCCGCGGCCTGCGCGGTCACGTCGCGCTCTTGACCGGCGGCCCAGTCGGCGGCCCCACAAAGCGCGCGACCGTTCGCGATTTCGGCGCCATCGGCGCTGACCGCGGTCACGACGAGCGTGCGGGATTTCATATCGATCGGCATCGCGTTCTCGGCGGTTTTCTGCGCGTCCGGGTTCAGGTCGAACTCCCCGCGCTCCTCGAAGCGAAGCGCCTCGGCTCCGCAGTCCGCGGTGGTGAACAAAACGGTGGTGCGGGTGACGTTCGCGCCTTCAAAGCGGTACTGGACGCGCGCGCTGCGGGCGGCGGCCTCAAAGCCCGTCAACAAGCCGTCGACCAAGGCGCCGAGCGGCTTGAGCGAGCATTCCGATTCGAAGCTGCCTTGCAGATCTTTGTCTTTCGCGGCTTCCGCGATGTTTTCGAGCGGATTGTTGTTTTTGTCGTCTCCGCAGCCGGCTAGCAGTGCGAGCAGCGGCAAGACGATCAGAGTTTTTTTAACGAACATAAAACGGCCTCCTTCAAGACACGTGGGGGGTTATGATCGGGGGTCGTCAATCCAAGATTCTTGCCATGCGCGGGAACGCGCAGATTTCGTTTAGAGGACAGTCACTGTTGCGAAAGTCCCGTTTTCCCCCGTGCGAACGGGTCATCGTGCGACGGGAAATTGTTCACGGTGTTCGTTTAAGGCGCGCGCGTACAGAAATTCTCGGCCTCGGGGCAAATCGGAACCGCTGATGGCATGAGACCTCGCTTTTTCACGCCGTCGGGCATGGCATCGGGCTTGCTCAATTGGTTTTCAGGAAAGCAAAGGAGCGCCGAAATGCAAAACCAACCGTCCAGACACTTCTCGAAAGACCTGAATACCCTGAAACGAATGTTTACCGGAACGGAAGACATCATCTCGGTCATCGAAGAGGACCACAAGCCGCTGAAAGAATTGATCAAGATCATGAAGGATTCGGAGAAATCGCTGACGGAGCGCCGCCAGGCCTTCATGGAGTTCGCGCCGCTTCTGATGACTCACGCCAAGTCCGAAGAAAAAGCGCTTTACGAACATATGAAGACGGTGGCGGGCTTGAAGGAACATGCGTTCGAAGGCGACACCGAGCACATGGTCGCGGACCAGCTCTGCGAAGAGATCAAGCGCACGACCAATGAAGACGCCATGGGCGCCAAAATCAAAGTGCTGGTGGAAATGGTCGAGCATCACATCAAAGAAGAGGAGAAGGACATTTTGCCCGACGTGAAGAAGAAAGTCGGCAAAGACAAACTTGTGTTTTTGACGAAAGTCTACGTGGACGTCCAAGCCGATATCATCGCCGACGGTCAGGACGACGCGCCCCGCGAGGCCGATCTTCAAAAAGGCAAACTGCATTCTTGAAGACGCGCGCCCTCATCATTTTGGATATGCTGAACACCTTCGAGTTCGAAGGGGGCAAACGTCTGCTGCGTCAATCGCTGCCCGTCGCCGATCGGATCGCGCGAGTGAAGAAGTGGGCGCACGCGCGCAAAATTCCCGTCATCTACGTCAATGACAATTTCGGCAAGTGGCACGCCGACTGGAACCGCATCTACGAAAGCTGCACGGAAGAGAATCGTCCCGGCAAAGCGGTCGCCGAAAAAATCAAACCTGATGCGGATGACTATTTCGTATTGAAGCCCAAGCATTCGGGGTTTTATTCGACCTGCCTGGATGTTTTGCTGACTGACTTGGGCGTAACCGAACTTGTCGTGACCGGAGTCGCCGCGGATATCTGCGTGCTATTCACGGTTCATGATGCGCACATTCGGGAATACGATGTCACCGTGCTCTCGGACTGTGTCGCCGCGGAAACCCCGAAGCGAAAGCAAGTCGCGCTCGACCAAGTGAAGAAGGTTTTCAAAGCGCATGTTTGCCGAAGCGGATCTTGGCGGTGACACAGGGCTTCGGCGCTGAAAAGCCCGCAAGGTTTTTCCCGCGGTGCCTTCGCGGCGCTTGCGAAACACATTTCGCCTCGATTTTCACGAAGCGCTTGCGTAGAATGAACTCTGCCCCGGACGAGATGCGCCGTACCCGGTTAAGACAAGACGACGCCTCAACCGTTCAAGGAGGTCGTCATGTCATCCGCCTGGATCATTT